>JANOFZ010000164.1:0-8069 GCA_031413935.1 Thermoleophilia bacterium
GCCACGTGGACGAGCTTCCCGGAGGAGTCCTGCGCGTGACGATGCCGTTGCCGATGAGGCCCGACCACGTCCACTGCTACCTCGTTCCGGTGGAGGGCGGTTACATGCTCGTCGATACCGGGCTTGGGCTGCCGGATGCGAAGGAGGTCTGGGCTGCCGTTCTCGGCGACCTCGACGCACCCGTCGTGACCACGTTTCTGACGCACTTCCACCCTGACCATCTCGGTGCGGCAGCCGACGTCCAGGATCTGACGGGCGCGCGTACCGTCCAGGGGCGGCTCGACGCAGCGCAGACGCGGCTCGTCTGGGAGAACAACGAGTGGTCAGAGGAGCTCGCGGTGTGGTTCCATCGCCACGGAGTCCCCAGGAACGTCACGGAGGAGCTGATCGGACAGGGAGCCCGCTACCGGCCGTTCGTCCGCCCTGTCGAAAATCCCGCGCTCGTCGACCACGGGGAACTGCTGCACGGGTGGGAGCTCGTCGGAGCGCCCGGCCACGCAGACGGCCAGCTGACGCTGTTGCGGGATGGGGTGTTGATCGCAGCAGATCACCTTCTGGCACGCATCACCCCCACCGTCGGCCTCTGGCCTGAGAGCCGACCTGATCCCCTCGGCGACTACATCGCTGCCCTCGAGCGGACAATCGAGCTTGCTCCCTCTGTCGCCTACGGTGGTCACGGCGACCCGATCACCGATCCGGTCGGAAGAGCCCACGAGCTGATCGCACATCACCGCGAGCGGCTCGACGTCACCGCGGCCGCGCTCGGGCAGGAGCGGCGCACGGGCTATGAGGTCTCGTATCCGCTCTTCGGCGACGACCTACCGCCTCACGTGCGCCGGTTCGCGGTCGCCGAGACGCTCTCCCATCTCGAACGGCTCGTGCGCGACGGCAGGGCGGAACGTCACGACGATGTCGCGAGCGTCTCCTATACTGCGCCCTGAATGGAAGGCGAGCTGCCGCTAAGTACCTGCGCCCCGGAGCTCGGGGCGCATTCTTCTGAGACGACCTCCGACCCGGCGTGGCGGTTTTGGCGTGAGTGACGCGGCCCGGATCGCTCTGGTGATTCTGCTCATCCTCGGGAACGCCGTGTTCGTGGCGGCCGAGTACGCGCTCGTCACGGCCCGTCGAGGGAGGCTCGAGGATCGCGCTGCCAAGGGTGGGCGTGGTGCGCGGACAGCCCTCGAGTTGATGGATGAGCCAGTTCGGTTCATCAGCGCAGTGCAGGTCGGGATCACCGTCTTCGGAATCGCCCTCGGTGCCGTCGGCGAGCCGCTCGTCTCGAGCTATCTGGAGTTCCTCCCCCGGGGGGTTGCCTTCGTTCTCTCATTCATCGTGCTCACGTACTTCAGTGTCACGCTTGGCGAACTGGTGCCCAAGGCAGTCGCGCTTCAGCAGGCCGAGCGACTTGCAGTCGCGCTTGCTGCGCCGATCGATCTCCTCTCGCGCGTTGCCTATCCACTCGTGTGGGCGCTCAACCACTCTGCGAATGCCGTGCTCCGTCTCCTCAGAGTCAAGCCGGCGCCCGCCGGCATGATCGCCTTCACACGCGAGGACATCCGCCATTCGGTGGCGGCTGCCGAGGACGTTGGCGAGATCCAGACGTCCGAGGAGGAGATGCTGTACAAGGTCTTCGACTTCGCCGAGAAGGAGGCGTCGGACGTGATGGTGCCGCGACCGGATGTCGTTGGCATCTCGATCGAGATGGCGCCCGAGGAGGCGCTTCGCGCCGTGCTCGAGTCGCCGTACACGCGCTATCCGGTCTACCGGGAATCGCTCGACGAGATCGTCGGGATCCTGCACGTGCGCGACCTCGTATCGGCATTGCACGACGCCAGCATCGCCGAGGTAGAGCTCGCCTCACTGCTGCGGCCGGCGTATGTCGTGCCCGAGACGAAGGACCTCGCTGCGCTGCTGCCCGAGTTCCGGCGCACGAACCAGCACATGTCAGTGGTCGTCGACGAGTATGGGTCGACCGTCGGTGTCGTGACCCTGGAGGATCTGCTGGAGGAGATCGTCGGTGAGATCGAGGACGAGTTCGACCTACCAGATGAATCCGTCGAGCGGGTCAACGAGACGACGATCCGGATCGATGGCACGTTCCCGATCGACGATTTCAACGAGGAGTTCGGGACGACCCTCGAGCACGAGGATTACCACACCGTAGCCGGGTACGTCTTCGATCTGATCGGGCGCGCGGCGGCTCCCGGCGACGAGGTGCGGTCCGACGGTCTTCGGTTTGCCGTGCTCGAAGTCGAGGGCTCGAGAATCCTCCGACTCGAGGTCGAGTTTCTCCCGACCCCGGAGGGCGAGGACGAAGAAGGAGAGGCGGCGTAGATCGCATCGGAACAACCGCGACGTCCGGCGACTCGCCGCTCCGGCACCGCGATTTCGTTCTCTTCCTCGGTGTCATGCTCGCGTCGGGTTTCGCGATCGAGATGTCGTTCGTTGCGATCGGCTGGCAGGTCTATGCCGTGCGGAGCAACCCGCTCGATCTCGGGCTCGTCGGGCTCGCGATGTTCATTCCGCTACCGCTCCTGGCTCTCCCGGCGGGACATCTCGCCGACCGCTTTCCGCGCCGGACGTTGCTCGCGATCGCCATCGCACTCGAGACCGCGATCATGCTCGGGCTGCTCGCCGTTACCCGTGGCGGTGCCAACGAGACGTGGCCGTTCTTTCTGCTCGCGTTTGCGACCGGTGTCGCGGCGGCGCTCGGAGCACCGGCATCCCGGGCGCTGACGCCCTCGCTCGTGCCGCGCGAGATTCTCGTCCGCGCGCTCGCGCTCCGATCAGTCGTCTTCCAGGCCTCGGTGATCGTCGGGCCGGCGATCGGCGGTCTCCTCTTCGCCCTGCACTCCGAGCTGGTCTACGGGATCGCAGGCGCGCTATCCATGATTGCTCTGCTTGCCACGCTGCTGATGCGCGCGGGGCGCGACCCGGCGGGTGGCTCGTCACCCGACCTCGCGAGCGTGCTCGGCGGCGTGCGTCTCGTGCGCCGCACGCCGGTGCTGTTCGGTGCGATTTCGCTCGACCTCTTCGCTGTCCTGTTCGGCGGAGCTGTCGCGTTGCTGCCCGTGTTTGCCAAGGACATCCTGGAAGTGGGGCCGGCGGGGCTCGGCGTGCTCCGCGCCGCTCCGGCTGTCGGTGCGCTCGGCGCGGCGCTTGTGATGACGCGGTGGCCGGTGCGACGGCGCGCGGGGAACACCCTCCTGCTCGTCGTGGGGCTCTACGGCGTTACGATCGTCGTCTTCGGCCTCTCCCAGACGATGTGGCTGTCGCTCCTTGCCCTCGTCGCCGGCGGCGCCGTCGACATGGTGAGCGTCGTCCTACGGCAGACGATTCTGCCGCTCGTCACGCCCGACGACCTTCTCGGGCGGGTAAACGCGGTCGAGATGGTGTTCATCAGCGCCTCCAACGAGCTCGGGGCATTCGAGTCCGGTGTTGCCGCTGCGCTCGTGGGCGCAGTTCCCGCGGTTGTGATCGGGGGCGTTGTGACGATCGCGATCGCCATCACGTGGTCGCGCTTCTTTCCTGCGCTCGCGAAGGTCGACCGGCTGGACGATCTCCGGCCGGCCGAGGCCGCCGTGTCCTGAAGAGCGACCTGCGGTAACCCGCGCCGACCTCGACCGGCGGCTCGACGAGATGATCGAGCGCTACCGGTCGCCCGGGCGCACGAGCCCCGACTCGTAGGCGACGACGACCGCCTGTGTGCGGTCGCGCAGGTCGAGCTTCTGCAGGATGTGGGCGACGTGCGTCTTGATGGTGTGCTCGCTGACGACGAGCGTCGAAGCGATCTCGCCGATTGATCCAACGTCGGCGGCGGGTCTCGCTCAGCGGCGAGAGCTGCGCAGCAGGCCCGCCGCGCCGACGTTCCGGATCGAGGCGTCCACGAGCTCGATCGGGTGCAGCGCCGGCATCGGGCTTCCGGCCCGGCGTAGCGCGGTCGCGACCTGCACGAGACAGCCCGGGTTCGCGCTCGCATAGACCTGAGCGCCCGTCGCGAGGACGTGGGCGGCCTTGCGGTCGCCGAGCTGTCGGGCCGCGTCGGCCTGGGTGATGTTGTAGATACCCGCGCTGCCGCAGCAGATGTCCTGTTCCGCGGGCTCCACCACCGTTAGGCCCGGGATTCGCTTCAGTGAGGTCGCTGACGAGAGCGGCAGCCTCTGTGCGTGGCGGAGGTGGCAGGAGTCCTGCATCGCCACGGTCAGGTTCAGCGGATGCCTGGGCGCGCGCGGCTCGACACCGGTGAGGAACTCCCCGAGGTCGCGTACACGCGTCGAGAACTCCGCCGCACGCTCCGCCCAGGCGGGATCGTCACCGAGCACGTGCCCGAGCTCCTTCAGATGGGAGCCGCAGCCCGAGGTGTTGACGATCACCGTCTCGACGCCGTCGAACGCCTCGATGATCTTGCGGGCGAACGCCCGGCCTTCGTCGCCCCGGCCGGCGTGCAGCGAGAGGGCGCCGCAGCAGCCCTGGGGCGGCGCGACGACCTCGTATCCATCAGCCGCGAGAACCCGCGCCGTCGCCGTGTTGACGGTTCCGAACACCACGGACTGCACGCAACCTGTGAGAATGCCTACACGCCCGCGGGTCTCGCCACTCGCGGGCGTACTTCTTTCCGGCTTCTCGGTCGAGCGCCACGGCGGAGCGATCTCCGTCATCACGGCGAGGCGACCCGGCAGCGGCAGCTTGCGGCCGAGAGGGGCGAGCCGCAGCGCCGGCCCCATCCGGTTCGGGTAGGGGAGGAGCTTGAAGAGCGCGCCGCGCACGAACCGGTCGCCGAACGGCCGCCGCGTCGTGGTCTCTATCGTCTCGCGCGTCGCCTCGATCAGCTTCTCGTACTGCACGCCCGAGGGGCACGCGGTGACGCAGGCCATGCAGCCGAGACACTTGTCGAAGTGACCGATCACAGTGGTGTTGAGCGAAATCGTGCCGTCGAGGTGCGACTCCATCAGCTGGATCCGGCCGCGGGGCGAGTCCATCTCCTCGCTCCAGAGGAGATAGGTGGGACACGTGGGCAGGCAGAAGCCACAGTGGACGCAGTCGCTCGTCAGCGAGCGGAGGACGTCGGGCGCGGCACTCACGTGAGCACGCACTTCGGGTCGAATCGCTCGCGCACGCGCTCCTGGAGGAGCAGCACAGCCTCGGGGGTCTCGACTTCCTCCAGCGTCGGGAGATACGCGATTCCGGCCGCGGGGCGAACGAGGGCCGCGGAATGACTCGCGAGGAATGCTCCCAGCTCTCCCGGCACGAACGATGACCGCCCAGGGGATGCCGCCTGACGCTCCCGCGACTCGTCCCAGACAGAGGCGTCAATCTCCTTCCCACCGACGAGTGCCTTCGTCGACGCGACCTGGGCGGCTACTGCAGCTGCTCCGCCCTCGTAGAGGACGGCGACGCGCCCCGGATGGAGGACGTCGAGGGCGCTCGGGACGAGCTGCGAGCGGAGGAGCGCGGACACGACCGGGGCGGTGTCCGTCGTCTCGACGACGACGGTTGCGGTCGCAACGGGAGCGGGGTGCAGGCGGAGGCTGACCCGCCCGATGAAGGCGAGCCTGCCGCGGGAGCCGCAGACGAGTTTGCCCAGGTCGTAGCCGGCGACGTTCTTCACGACCTTGCCGCCGGCGTTCACGATCGTGCCGTCGGCGAGGACGAGCGTGACGCCGAGGACGAGGTCGCGTGGTGCACCGAAGCGATGACGTAGCGGGCCGGAGAGATTGCCCGCTAGACACGCCCCGATCGTCGGGTCGCCCGGGGGGTCGAGCGAGAGTCGCTGCCCCGAGGGGGCGAGTGCCGCCGCGAGGGCAGAGAGCCGGATCCCGGACTCGACCGTGCACGTCAGGTCGCCGGCCTCGTGCTCGAGGACGCGCGTCATCCCGCTGGCGTCGAGATCGCTGCCGATCCTGATCTTGCTGCCCGCCTTCGTTGCAGCGTGCAGGACGGCGGCCGCCTCGTCGAGGCTAGAAACGCTCGGCAAGGCCGATCATCTCCAGAGGGTGCTGTCGATAAGGCCCGGGCACCTCGCCACACAGCCGCGGCGTCGGGATCACCTTGCCCGGGTTTGCGATCCCGTCCGGGTCGAACGCGCGCCGCAGCCGCTCGAAGGCCTCGAGATCACGTTCGGAGAACATCTTCGGCATCGAGCACGCCTTGTCGACGCCAACGCCGTGCTCTCCGGTGAGCGAGCCGCCGGCGTCGAGGCAGGCTCCGAGAATCGCCTCGGCCAGGACCTTTGCCGCCTCCGTCTCACCCTTCGCCGCGTCGTAGAGCACGAGCGGGTGAAGGTTGCCGTCACCCGCGTGAAAGACGTTGCCGACCTGCAGGCCATGCTCGCGCGAGAGCTCGCCGATGCGGCGCAGCACCTCCGGCAGCTTCGTGCGCGGGACGACGCCGTCCTGCACGTAGTAGTCGGGCGACATCCGGCCCATCGCCGGAAACGCACCCTTACGGCCGAGCCAGAGCAGCGCGCGCTCGGCGTCGTCGCGTGCCACGCGCACCTCGAATGCGCCGCACGCGCGACAGATCCGGTCGACCGCCTCGGCATCTTCCTCCACCTGCACCGTGATGCCGTCGAGCTCGACGAGCAGCAGTGCCTCCGCTCCGTCGGGGTAGCCGGGGTGGTAGGCCTGTTCGGCGGCGACGATCGTCAGCCTGTCCATCATCTCGATCGCGGCCGGCAGGATCCCGGCCGAGACGATGGCGGAGACAGCTTCACCGGCCTCGTCGATCGACGGGAAAGCGGCGAGCTGTGTCGTCACTGCCTCTGGCTTGCGCAGGACGCGAAGCGTGATCTCGGTCGCGATCCCGAGGGTTCCCTCCGAGCCGATGAACGCTCCCATCAGGTCAGGTCCTTCCGGGTCGAGCGCCTTGCCGCCGAGCTCGACGAGCTCGCCGTCCGGGAGCACGACCGTCAAGCCCGTGACGTGATTCACCGTGAAGCCGTTCTTGAGGCAGTGAGCGCCGCCGGAGTTCTCCGCAACGTTGCCGCCGATCGTGCACACCTGCTGGCTCGACGGGTCGGGTGCGTAGAAGAAGCCGTCGGCGGCAACAGCCTTGCTGACGTCGAGATTCGTGACGCCGGGCTCGACGATGACGCGCTGTGACGCGAGGTCGACCTCGAGAATACGCGTCATCCGGGCGAGCGAGATGACGATGCCCTCTGCGACGGGGAGTGCTCCCCCGGAGAGGCCGGTGCCGGCGCCGCGGGCAACGAACGGCACGTGCTCGCGCGCGCAGATTCGGACAACTCCCTGCACTTCCGCGGTCGACCCCGCGAGGACGACGAGCTCCGGCATCGCGCGCCAGCCCGTGAGCCCGTCGCAGTTGTAGGTGCGCAGCTGCTCCGGCTCGCTGATCACGTGGGCGGCACCGACAACGGCCTCGAACTCGGTGCGGAGGGCAGAGGAGAGCGGCATCCTCCGAGTCTACTGAGCACCCGAAACAGGGATGAATCAATGATCGATCATCGCGGGTTCTGTCTGCGCAGCCTCGGACGGTCGCGTAGGATCGGCCTCATGATTCCTATCGATCGTCCCGGCAAGATCATCTGCGTCGGTCTTAACTACAAGGACCACGCCGAGGAGCAGGGAGTCGATCTTCCAAAAGCTCCTCTCTTCTTCGCGAAGTACACGACCTCGCTGATCGGCCCCGGCGACGCGATCGTGATCCCGTCGATCGTCGGGCAGTGTGACTACGAGGCCGAGCTCGGCGTCGTCATCGGCCAGACCGTCAAGAACGTCTCGAAGGAGAACGCCTTCGAGGCCGTGCGCGGCTATCTCGTCGCCAACGACGTCTCGGCCCGTGATCTCCAGTTCGCAGACGGCCAGTGGACGCGCGGCAAGTCGCCCGACACGTTCTGCCCGGTTGGCCCGCTCGTTCCCGCATCCGAGGTTCCAGACCCTCATTCGCTGCGGATCCGCGCCATCGTCTCCGGCGAGACGCTCCAGGACTCGACCACGGCGAACCTCATCTTCGGGATCGACGAGATCATCAGCTACGCGTCGCGCACGTCGACGCTCGAGGCCGGCGACCTGATCCTCACCGGCACCCCGGCCGGTGTCGGCGTGTTCCGT
>JANOFZ010000165.1:0-4302 GCA_031413935.1 Thermoleophilia bacterium
CCTGCGTCACGATCTCCTGGTCGGCGCCCTTCTGCTGCAGCGGCACGACCTCGATCAGCGGCTGGGCGCCGATGACGACAGCGGCGGCATGGATAGAGTCGGCCCGGGTCAGGCCCTCGAGTGGTCGTGCGAGGTCGACGATCTCCTTCGCGACCGGATCGTCCTTGACCGCATTCGCCAACTCTCCCCCGGGCTTCAAAGCCTCCGCGAGCGTCTGGCCCGGTCCTTCCGGGATCATCTTCGCGAGCCGATCGACCGTGCCGTACGGGATCTCGAGTACCCGCCCCGCGTCTCGCACCGCGGCGCGCGCTGCCATCGTCGAGAACGTGATGATCTGAGCCACGCGATCGCGCCCGTACTTCTCCGCGACGTAGTTGATCACGCGCTCCCGGCCTTCGACCGCGAAGTCGATGTCCATGTCGGGCATGTCCTTGCGAGCCGGATTGAGGAACCGCTCGAAGAGGAGGCCGTAGCGCATCGGATCGACGTCGGTGATGCCGAGGCAGTACGCGGCGAGTGAGCCGGCTGCGCTGCCGCGGCCTGGACCTACCGAGACGCCGTCGCGCTTGGCGAAGTTGATGAAGTCGGCCACGATCAGGAAGTAGTCGGCGAAGCCCATCTCGTGCACGGTCTTCAGCTCAAACTGGAGCCGCTCGGTCAGCTCCGACGTCACCCTGTCGTAGCGCTTCCCGAGCCCCGTCTCGCACAGCTCGACGAGGTAGTCGAACGAGTCGCGACCTTCCGGCGTCGGGAACTTCGGGAGCAGGATGCGGTCGAGTGCGATCTCGACGTTGCAGCGGTCGGCGATCTCGAGCGTGCGACGCATCGCGTCCTCGTGCCCCGGGAAGTCGAGCGCCATCTCCTCCGGCGTCTTGAAGTAGAACTCGTTCGTCCCGAACTTCCAGTGATTGGGGTTCTTCAGCGAGTCGCCCGACTGAATGCAGAGGAGCGCCTCGTGGGGATAGGCGTCCGTGGGGTCGAGATAGTGGACGTCGCCGGTCGCGACGAGCGGCAGGCCACGCTTGGCGGCGAGCCCGGGCAGCGCCTGAAAGACCGGCTGCTGGATGTCGAGATGGCCGTTCTGGAGCTCCACGTACGTGTTGTCGCGCCCGAAGATCTGCTCCAGCCGTTCGAGCTCCATCTCGGCGTCGCCCATCCGGGCCTCGGAGATCGCCTTCGACACGCGGCCCGAGAGGCAGCCCGAGAGCGCGATCAAGCCAGGCGCATACTGCGAGAGCAGCTCCCAGTCGACCCGCGGACGGTAGTAGTAGCCCTCCAGGTAGCCGAGTGAGCAGAGCTTGATCAGATTCGCGTAGCCCGCTGTCGTCTCGGCAAGCAGCGTCAGGTGCGCGGTGCCCTTCGTCTGCTTGTGACGGTCGTCTGTGACGTAGACCTCGCAGCCGATGATCGGTTTCACGCCCTGCTTGTGAGCGTGCTTGTAGAGGTCGATCGCCCCTGCAAGTGATCCGTGGTCGGTGAGCGAGACTGCCGGCATCTCGAGCCGAGCCGCCTTGTCGACGAGCGCCGGGATCCTGCACGCCCCGTCGAGAATCGAGTACTCGGAGTGGACGTGGAGGTGGACGAACGGAGCAGACATCGGGAGTGCCACTTTACTGTCGGGGTGTGACGGCGCTTCCTGCTGTCTTTTGTTGCCGGATCTCGGACTGGCGCACAGATCACCCGCTCATGCGAGCGAGTGCAGCGATCTTGTTCGCCGCGTCGAGAGCAGCAACCTTGTAGCCCTCGGCGAGCGTCGGGTAGTTGAAGACCGCCTCGACCAGATAGTCGATCGTTCCTCCGAAGGCCATCACCGTCTGACCGATGTGGATCACCTCCGTGGCCCCGGCTCCGAGCGCATGCACGCCGACGAGACGCCTGTCCTCGGCCGACACGAGGAGCTTGAGCATGCCGTGAGAATCGCCGAGTATCTGCCCGCGCGCGAGCTCCCGGTAGCGCGACATGCCGATCTCGTACGGGATCCCTGCCTCGGTCAGCTCCTCCTCGGTCTTGCCGACGAAGCTGATCTCCGGAATCGTGTAGATCCCGAACGGGAGCAGCTCGGACATGATCTTCGCCTCCTCACCGAACGCGTGGCGGGCCGCCAGGCGACCCTGCTCCATCGATGTCGCGGCAAGTGAGGGGAACCCGATCACGTCCCCGACGGCGAAGATGTGCGGCACGGACGTGCGGAAGTTCTCGTCGACGGCGATCCGGCCACGCTCGTCCACCTCGAGCCCGACCACATCGAGGCCGAGGTCGTTCGTTGCGCCCTGCCGACCCGCGGAGTAGAAGACCGCGTCGGCGGCAATCCGCTTTCCACTCGCGAGTGTCGTCACGGTGCCACCGTTCTGTCGCTCGACGGCTGTCACGACCTCGCCGAAGCGGAAGACGAGCCCCTGATCGCGAAGGTGGTGCCGGAGTCCTTCGACGATCTCGTCGTCGCAGAACTCGAGCATCGTCGGACGGCGCTCCACGACCGTGACCTTCGTTCCGAGCGGCGCAAGCATCGACGCGTACTCGATCCCGACGACACCGGCGCCAACGACGACGATCGACGACGGGATCTCCCGCAGTCCGAGCAGGCCGTCCGAGTCGATCACCGTGAGCTCGTCGAACTCGACCTCGCTCGGGTGCGTCGGATGGGTGCCGACGGCGATCACGATGTTCGCTGCCGTGATCCGCTCCTCGGCATCACCGTCGAGCTCGAGCCTCAGTGTGTGCGTGTCGACGAAGCGCGCCGTTCCCGAAAGAAGGGCAATGTGGTTGCGCTGCAACTGATCACGGATCACGTCGACCTCACGGGCAATCACGCGCTTCGTCCGCTCCCCGAGGTCGGCCATCGTGATGTCGGCCTTCACCCGGTAGCTGGCGCCGTACATCTCTCGCTGATGCAACCCCGTCAGGTAGATGACGGCCTCGCGGAGCGTCTTCGACGGAATCGTCCCTGTATTGACGCACACACCACCGACCATGTGCCGGCGCTCCACGACCGCGACGCGCTTGCCGAGCTTCGCCCCCTGGACCGCAGCCTTCTGCCCGGCCGGGCCGGATCCGATCACGAGGAGGTCGTAGTCGAAGGTCACAGCGCGGCCATGAACGGATTCTGCATCACATGCCAAGCGCGTGCCGTAACCAGGTGGTCAAAGGCCGAGGTCGGTGAGTGATGTACGCAGAGCGGCGACCTCCGCCTCGAGCGCAGCGACACGCTCTTCCAGCGGATCGCGGGCGAGCACCGACCTCGAGGCGTCCGGCTCAGCGGCGTCGTCGACCTCCCCGCCGAGCAGCTGCGCGTAGCGCTCTTCCTTCTGCCCAGGGCGTCGCGCCAGACGAGCGACGAGCTCGCGGGAGGTCAGGCGCTCGAGCGTCTCCTCCACCTCTGCGAGCTCACCAAATGGATGGAGTCGATCGCTTCGTTGCTTCAGCTCGCCCGGTGTCTGCGGCCCGCGGAGCATGAGCACGCAGAGCAGCGAGATCTCGTCGCCTGCGAGTCCGAGCGTGTCCTGCACGAGCTGCCGGTACTTGACCGAGCGACTGCCCTGTCCCGACGCGAGCCGCGCCCACTCCTTGCGCCACAGCCGCTGCAGCGCTTCGCGAATCGTCTCCTCGTCGTACGCCACGACTGGCTCGCGGTTCGTCGCCTGGTTGCAGGCAAGCCGAAGCGAGTTCAGGGTCAGCGGGTAGGTGTCGGGTGTCGTCCGCTGCTTCTCGATCAGGCAGCCGAGCACCCGGATCTCGACGGGGTCTGCATCCATGGCCTGAGCCTATCGCGCCGCAAAGCACATACGCCGCAGCAGATCGAGCCCATGGGGCAGAGTAGAGCCATGCGAAAGGATCCGGATCGCAACGTCGTGGGCGGAACCCTCCTTCCCTGCTCGAACGAGCCGGTGACCGGGTTCTTTCGTGACGGGTGCTGCTCGACCGGACCGGAGGATCTCGGGAGCCACACGGTGTGCGCCGTGATGACGGAGGAGTTCCTCGCGTTCAGCCGGGAGACGGGGAACGATCTCTCGACGCCCCGTCCGGAGTGGGGATTTCCCGGCCTCGAGCCCGAAGATCGCTGGTGCGTGTGCGCCGCTCGGTGGCTCGAAGCCCATGCCGCCGGCGTCGCAACGCCCGTGATTCTCGGGGCGACGCACGAGCGCGCTCTCGAGGTTGTCCCGATCGACGCGCTGATCTCGCACGCCGCCGCGCCCTGAGAACTCGAATCAAAATGAGACTTGTGTCGCCGGAACGCGCTGGGCGGCACGCTGCTTCGTCCTCGGTCGCCCAGATATGTCCCATATCTGCGGCTCCCTGCGTCCT
>JANOFZ010000166.1:0-9857 GCA_031413935.1 Thermoleophilia bacterium
ATCTCGCTGATCGTCGTCTGGGCGGGGCCGACCGTCTGGTGCAGCTCGATCGTGGCCTCGATGATCCGTTGCCGGGTCTCGCTCTGGCGCTCGGCGCGACGCTTCAGCTGATACGAGCGAGTCATCGCCAATAATGATACATGGCGTATCTCCGAACTTGACAGAGCGCGGGTGCAGGTGTACCGTCAGCCTCCTCAATCGCGAAACATAGTGTTTCTCGATACTGATCGAGAGTGAGGACTTCCATGAGCTCCAGCCTGATCCCGTCCGTCGCGCCGATCGCGCTCCAGCCTGGCGAAGGCGACGCACGCTGGTTCCTCGGCTTCCTGGTCACGATCAAGTCCACCGCCGAGACGACCAACGGCCGCGTGGCTGTGATCGAGCATCTCGGGACACAGGGCCTGGGATCGCCGCTGCACGTCCACCGCAACGAGGACGAGTGGTTCTACGTCACCGAAGGCGAGCTCACCTTCTGGGTCGGCGGCGAAACGATCAACGCGCCCGCCGGCTCGTTCGTCTACGGGCCCCGCGACGTGCCCCACACCTTCATCGTCACCTCAGTTGAGGCCCGCTTCCTCCTTGTCACCGAGCCCGCCGGCTTCGAAGGCTTCATGCGCACCCTCTCCGAGTCCGCAGCGACCCTCACCCTCCCGCCGCCGTCCCTGCAGCCGCCCGCCCCCGAGCTGATGATGGCCACCGCAGCCGAGTACGGCATCGAGATCCTCGGCCCTCCCGGCATTCCCGCCTGAATCCATCCGACACACGCGCGGGCGCCTCGTCCACCGACCAGAGGCGCCCTGGGGTGAAGCTCGCTTCGCCGCTTTGACAAAAAACGCGATAGAGCGGTGTGGGATTCGCGGGTGGGGAAGCGTGACCTGCGCCACAGTGCCTGCGCCACGCTCGCTCGAACTCCGCCAGCTCGAAGTCGCCGCCGAATAGCGCTGCGCCATTCCCGACATTTCGCTGTACCGACGACCGAGTGTCAAGTCGACTTGACAGTCTCTCGATGTCAAGCTAACTTGACATAGATGCACAACGACGTCAGAGAACGACGGCTCGAGCGGGGCCTCTCCCAGGCGGAGCTCGCCCGGACGCTCGACGTCTCACGACAGACGATCAACTCGATCGAGACGGGGAAGTACACCCCGTCGCTGCCCCTCGCGCTCGCGCTCGCGCGAGCCTTCGAAACCACCGTGGAGGAGATGTTCGATGCAGATCACTAGGTCAAAGTTCTTCGTGCCGCTCGTCGCCGTTGCGCTCGGCTTCGCCATGCTCACGGCGCAGTGGATCGGCGGTGATCCGAAGAACGGTCTCATCTCTCTTGTGATCATGACCGTGCTCGGGGCGCTCGTTCTCCTTGGGGGGAGGAGCGATACGGTTCGTGGACTGCGAGGGGACGGGCGAGACGAGCGCTTCCACAGAATCGACGTGATGGCGACCGCCGTCGCAGGCTCGGTGCTGTTCGGCACGATCATTGTCGCGTCCCTCGTACAGATGGCACGGGGCGAGGATGCCGCGCCGTTCAGTTGGCTCGGTGTGATCGCTGCCCTGTCCTATCTCGGGGCGGTCGCCGTACTCCGGCTTCGCGGTTGAACCACTCCCGGGACTCCCACGCGATACGCCGGCCACCTCTCACATCAGCGGCGGGTGCGGTAGGCCACGCTTCGGTGCCGCACGGCACGGACGATGACGCGAATCCCACGGCGAGAAGGGCCTTCAATCGTGTAGAGAACCCGGTAGCTCCCGACGCGCGCGACCCAGAGCCCGCTCAATCGGCCTCGTAACTGCTTGCCAACCAGTTCGGGGTCGAGGCGTAGCGTATCGATCGTTGCCGCCACGTCCTCGCCAAGGTGGGGTGGCAGCGCATCGAGATCGGCGATGGCATCCCGCGTCAGGAAGAGCTCAGTCACGGATGTAGCGACCGCGGACCGCGTCCCAGCCGACCAACCGACCGGCCTCGACATCACGCTCACTGCGCTCGAGTTGGTCGAGCAACTCTGCGTCGCCAAGCGTCTCCAGCGTCAATTCCACCGACTCCCACTCGTCAGGCGAGAGCATCAAAGCGACCGGCCTCCCTTTGCGGGTGATCACGACGTGCTCACCCCCGTCCTCGATCTGGTCGAGCAAATCACTGAGCGTCGCCCGCGCTTCCGTCAAGGGAATGATCTTCGCCACGACAGAACTGTACATAATTCTGTCCTTCCAATCTCGCTCTCACCCGAACCTATATGCGAGCGATCGCGCTGTCTATTGTCTCTTGCAGACATGCCCCAAACCCAGGAGACCGGCTGAAGTCGTTCACCGCGCATACAGTGACGAGATGATCGCCGCCGACGAAGGCCTCGCCGAGCTCCACACCCACCTCGGCGGCTCGGTTGCCTCCGACATCCTCTGGAGCCTCGCGCACGAGCAGGGGATCGCCCTGCCGGTGAAGGACTACTGGGAGTTCGAGAAGCTCGTGACCGTGTCCGACCCGCGCGGGGTCGAGAACCTCGACGCGCTCGATGCGATCTACCACTGGACGGAGCTGATCCAGTCCTCCCCACTCGCGGTCGAACGCTCCGTGCACAGCGCGATCGGTGGCGCCTACCGCTCGCAGGGGATCACGACGCTCGAGCTGCGCTTCAACCCGATGAAGCGCAACCGCGGCGGCGAGCGCGACCTCGACCACATCATCCTCGCCGCAATCCGCGGGCTCGACCGCGCACGTCTCGAGTACCCACAGGTTCGCGCTGGCCTGATCCTGATGATGGATCGCACCTTCGACGCGCGCCAGAACGCGATCATCGTCGACAAGGCGATCGCCTGGGCAGAGCGCGGCGTCGTCGGGATCGACATCGCGGGGCCGCGCCCCGGTGGGACGCGCTACGACTACACGTCCGTGCGACCGATGGTCGAGACGGCTCGTGCCGCCGGGCTCGGCGTCACGATCCATGTCGGCGAGGAGGGAGCAACGGGCGGCGAGGAGATCGGCGAGGTCGTCGAGAGCCTCCGTCCCGACCGGATCGGCCACGGCATCCTGGCCGCCCACGATCCGGCGTTGATGGAGAAGCTGCGCGAGACCGGCATCGTGCTCGAGATCTGCCCCACCTCGAACCTGCTGACGAAAGCGCTCGCCGACGAGGAGGCGATCCGTACCACCTTCCGCGCCTTCGTCGAACATGGCGTCGCGTTCACGATCGCGACGGACGGGCCGGAGATGATGGGCACGCACCTGCGCGACGAGCTCGAGCTCCTCGAACGGATCGGCGCGCTCGACGCGAGCGAGCTGCGCGAGGCGAACGCGCGTGGCCACGCGGCGAGCTTCATCTAGCGCCTGCTCCATCTCACGATTTCGCCGCGCGGGTCGTTTGAGATGGAATGAGTGGACGGGAGCGTTAGAGAGGGAATGGCACGCGGCTGGAGAATCTGGACGGCGCTCGGGATCGTCTACCTCGTCTGGGGCTCGACGTACTTCGCGATCAAGGTCTCCGTCGAGACGATGCCGCCGCTGCTCTCGGCTGGACTGCGGTTCACCGTTGCCGGACTGCTTCTCGGAACGATCCTCGCACTGCGCCAGACGCCGCTGAGCGTCCCGTGGCGGGAAGCTCGAGCGGCCCTCGCGCTCGGCGTGATGCTCCTTGCCTGCGGCGTCGGCGCCGTGACGCTCGCCGAGACACGGATCGACTCGAGCGTGGCTGCGATGATCGCCGGCTCCGTGCCGCTGCAGGTGATCCTTTGGCGCACGCTCACGCGTGAGCACGTCGCGACCGCGACGAAGGTTGCAGCGGTCGTCGGCATCGGTGGGCTTGCCCTCATCATCGGCCCGGCCGGCATCTCCGGTGGGTACGCCGCCATCGGTCTCGCGATCATGCTCTGCGGCTCGATCGCCTGGTCGACCGGGTCGTTCATCTCGCGCCGGATGCCTCTCCCGAAAGACCCGTTCGTCGCGACGGTGTACGAGATGATTGGCGGCGGCCTCGTGCTCATCGTCGCGGCACTCGCAGTCGGGGAAGGCGCCGACCTCTCCGCCGACACGATCTCGACGGCATCCTTCGCCGCCTGGGCCTATCTCGCCATCTTCGGATCGCTCGTCGCGTTCACTGCCTATGCATGGTTGCTCCACCATGCGCCCATCTCACAGGTCGTCACCCATCAGTACGTCAACCCGGTCGTTGCGATCATCCTCGGCAGCCTCTTCCTCGGCGAGTCGCACGACCTCGCGACGGTCGTCGGCGCCCTGATCGTGATCGGCGCTGTCTTCGCGACGATCCGGAGTGAGAGCCGCACTGCACCCGTCCCAGCGGTGGTCGAGATGGACGCGGCTGCGCCTCCCATGCGGGCGAGGTAGAGCCCTCTACGTCAGGTCGACGTGGGTGCGCCGGTGCACGAGGAACTCGAGCAGGTCCGACCGGGTCAGAATCGCCGCAGGTTTTCCCGCGATGCCGACGACGACAGCGGCACTCGGCCCCGAGAGATCCGCGAAGACCTCGTCGAGCGACGCATGCACGTCGACCGCGGAGAGCGGTGGCTGCATCGCGACAGCAATGTCCTCGTTTCGCGCGTCGGGGTTCTTCAACACCCGGTCGCGCTGGCTTCGCTCCTGTATCGACCCCACGATGTCGGCGAGCGACTCGGCGGTTCCATGACGGACGACGGGGAGCTGGGAGATGCCGTAGCGCTGCATCAGCTCGATAGCGACGCCGACCTTCTTCGTCGACTCGATCGTGACGAGATCGGGCAGGTCCGTCTCCTCGCCCCGCTTGAACCGCAGCACCTCGTCGATTGCAGGGGTCGGGGTCGTCCGCTCCAGGAAGCCGTACTGGAGCATCCAGTTATCGTCGTAGAACTTCGAGAGGTACGAGCGGCCGCCGTCCGGCAGCAGCATCAACACCTGAGCTTCGGGGCCGAGCCTGGCCGCGACTTGCAGCGCAACCCAGGCCGTCGATCCACAGGAGCCGCCGACGAGCAGTCCCTCCTCGCGCGCGAGCCTGCGCGCCGTGAGGAACGAATCGCGGTCGGAGACCCGGATCCACTCGTCGACGACCTCGGGGTTCATCGTCTGCGGCCAGGTGTCCTTGCCGATTCCTTCGACAAGATAGGGGCCGAGCGGATGGTCGACGTCTTCGGTGTAAACCGAGCCCTCGGGGTCTGCACCGATGATCTGTACCTCCGGTCGATGCTCCTTGAAGTAGCGCCCGACGCCGGAGATCGTGCCGCCCGTGCCCACGGAGATGACGATCGCGTCGATCTGCCCTCCGTCGGTCTGCTCCCAGATCTCGGGAGCGGTCGTCTTGTAGTGCGCCTCCGGGTTGGCCATGTTCGAGTACTGATCCGGCTTGAAACCGCCGGGGATCTCCTCGGCAAGGCGATCCGAGACCGAGTAGTACGACTCGGGTGAGTCGTGGTCGACGGCCGTCGGGGTGATCACGACCTCGGCGCCGTAGGCGCGAAGCGTCGAGATCTTCTCCTGGCTCATCTTGTCCGGCATCACGAAGATGCAGCGATAGCCCTTCTGAGCGGCGGCGATAGCGAGGCCGACCCCCGTGTTGCCCGATGTCGGCTCAACAATCGTGCCGCCGGGTCGAAGCTTTCCCTCGCGCTCGGCCGCGTCGATCATCGCGAGCCCGATGCGGTCCTTGTTGGAGCCGCCCGGGTTCAGGAACTCGAGCTTTGCAAGGAGCGTCGGCGGCACCGCGGCGCCGAAACGATCGAGCCGCACGATCGGCGTGTCGCCGACGAGGTCGAGAAGAATTGGGTACGTGCGACTCATCGGCAGAACACTACGCGCGTGGCGCTCGTACGAGCGGAGCAGCCGTCACGAACGAAGGAGCCGGCGTGCCCCCTCGACGCTCCCGCTCCGCTCGGCGAGGCTCTGGATCTCGACGCGCTCACCCGACTGCGGCGCGTGGATAATCTTTCCCTCGCCGACATAGAGCCCGACGTGACCGAGCCCGTGGAAGAAGACGAGGTCGCCGGGCCGGAGGTGACTGCGGCTGACGGGGCGTCCGTATGCATATTGGGCCGCGGCGTTGTGAGGCAGGACGACGCCGAGCTTCCCGTAGACGTAGGCAACGAGCCCCGAGCAGTCGAATCCGTGCGGAGACATGCCGGCGTAGCGGTAGGGGGTGCCGAGTTGCCGGGCAGCGATGCGGACCGCTCGGGCACCGAGCGAGGCGGACTCAGGGCGCGGCGACTGGTCGATCGCGAGGGGGATCGACCCGGGAAGCCGGGCCGGATTCGCAACCGTGCCGACCGCGGGCGGGGCTGCAACGGTCGGAGTGCCTCCGAGCAGCAGAACGCAGAACGACAGCAGGCAGATGCGGGAGAGGAGAGCCATGAGGGGTGACCGGAAGGCGAATCGAGCCCGCAAGGGACCTGGCGCGTCGCGGTAACGAAAGGCACCGTAGCAGTGTCCTCGATGCATCTCGGCAGATGGAAACACGACCTTTACAACCCGCTTCCCCCGATCGAGGGGGCCGCGTCAGACGTTGGCTACGACGGCGAGACACCGCACTAGTGCCGGAAATGCCTGCGGCCTGCGAGGACCATGGACGCACCGGCTTCATTCACGGCCCTGATGACCTCGTCGTCGCGCTTCGATCCTCCGGGCTGGATGATCGCGCGGATACCGGCGTCGAGCGCGATTGCGGGGCCGTCCGCAAAGGGGAAGAAGGCGTCAGAAGCGAGAACGGCCCCGTCGAGCGAGTGCCCGTGCTCGCGCGCCTTCTCCACCGCGATGCGCACGGCGTCGACGCGGCTCATCTGACCGGCCCCCACTCCCAGCGTCTGGCCGTCCCGGACGATCACGATCGCGTTCGAGAGCGTGTGCTTCACGATCGCCCAGGCGAAGAGAAGGTCGTCCCACGTCGCCGGCGCGACCTCACCGCAGACGACGTCCATGCCGTCGAGAGGATCGGGGCCGCTGTCGCGCTCCTGCACGAGCATGCCACCGAGCACGCGCTTCATGTCCCACTCGAACGGATCCGCGGATCGGCGCTCCCCGTCGTCCAGGATGCGCACGCCGGGCTTCTGAACGAGCGCCTCGATCGCCACGGCGTCGTAGCCGGGTGCGAAGAGCACCTCGACGAACTGCTCCGCAAGCCGCTCGCCGAGTGCTGCGCTCACCGGTCGGGTCAGCACGACGACGCCTCCGAAGGCAGACACCGGATCGCCGGCAAGCGCCTTCGCATACGCCTCCTCGATCGTCTGTGCGACGCCAACCCCACAGGGGTTTGCGTGCTTGACGATCACGCAGGCGGGTCGATCGAGCTCGAGCGAGAGAAGCCGGGCGGCAGAGAGGTCGTTGAGGTTGTTGAAGGAAAGGGGCTTGCCGTGGAGCTGCTCGACCCGGGCAAGCAGGTGCGTGCGAGCTCCGCGCTCGGCGTAGTACACGGCCTTCTGGTGCGGGTTCTCACCGTAGGAGAGGTCGTGCGCGTAATCGAGCACCGGCACGAGCGTCTCCGGGAATCCGAGGCCCCGTGAAAGCCACTGCGTCACGGCGCTGTCGTACGCCGCAGTCGTCATGAAGACGCGGGCGGCCAGCTCGCGGCGCATTTCCACCGAGACGTCACCGTCGCGCAGCTCGGCGAGCACACGTGCGTAGTCCTTCGGACGGCAGACAGGAATCACGTGTGCGTGGTTCTTGGCCGCAGCACGAAGAAGCGCCGGCCCTCCGATGTCGATCTTCTCGATCGCCTCGTCCCACTCGATATCGAGTCGTGAGACGGTCTGCTCGAAGGGATAGAGATTGACGCACACGAGGTCGATCGGCGCGATTCCGTGAGTTTCGAGGTCGGCCACATCCTCGGGAACGTCGCGGCGGGCGAGGATACCGCCGTGGACTGCGGGGTGAAGCGTGACGACGCGGTGTCCGAGCATCTCTGCGAAGCCGGTCAGGTCTTCGAGCGGGGTCACCGGCAGGCCTTCGTGCGCGAGCAGCTGGGCCGTGCCGCCACTCGCCACGAGCTCGAAGTCGAGGCGCAGCAGCTCCTCGGCGAACGCGGCGACGCCCGTCTTGTCATAGACGGAGAGGAGCGCGCGCCTCACGAGTGGATCAGCTCCCGCACGACCTCGGGCAGCAGTCGATGCTCAACCGTTCGGATGCGGGCGTGAAGCGTCTCGGGAGTATCTCCCGGGAAAACCGCAACGGCCTCCTGTCTCAGCACGGCTCCGGTGTCGATGCCCTCGTCGACGAGATGAACGGTGGCGCCGGTCTCGGTGGCTCCGGCCGAGAGAACGTCCTCGACCGCGGTGGCTCCGGGGAAGGCGGGAAGCAGCGCCGGGTGCACGTTCACGACTCTACCCGCGAACCGATCGAGGAAGACCGGGCGCAGCAGGTGCATGTATCCCGCGCACACGACGAGCTCGACGCCGCACGCCGAGAGCCACCCGGCCATCGCGGCATCGCGTTCGTCCCGGTCGAGGTAGTCCGAAAGAGCGAAGACGGCCGTCGGGATCCGCGCCGTCGCAGCTCGCTCGAGAGCGATCACTCCGTCGACATTCGATGCGACGGCGGCGATCGCGATCTCCGCATCGATCAGAGCCTGCAGGTTGGATCCGCTCCCGCTCACGAGCACACCCACGCCTAGAGGCGTCATTCCCACGACACCCCGCTGCTTCGTGTGACGCGTCCGATCACGCGATCACCGGGCTCGATATCGGCGGCCGGAACAATCGCGCAGTACCCGATCCCGATGTTGAAGACGCGTCGCAGTTCGTCCTCGGCGACGCCATTCTGCGCGAGCCAGCGAAATACGTCGGGGCGCTCCCACGACGACGGATCGATCACCGCGCCCAGGCCATCCGGGAGGACGCGGGCGAGGTTCCCGGCGATCCCTCCACCCGTGACATGGGCGAGCGCACGCACATCGGCGCGGGTGCGCAACGCGCGGACATCGTCGAGGTAGAGCCGCGTCGGCGGTAGAAGCAGATCTGCGTCGAACGCTCCGTCCCCCACGATCTTGCGGACGAGCGAGAACCCGTTTGCATGAATGCCTGCCGAGGCGTAGCCGACGACGACGTCTCCCGCCTCGACGCGCGTCCCGTCGACGACGCGGTCGCGATCGACCACTCCGACGGCGGTACCGCAGAAGTCGATCTCGCCGTCTCGATAGATGCCGGGCAGCTCTGCGGTTTCCCCGCCGAGGATTGCGCATCCGGCGACGCGGCAGACGTCGGCGGCACCCTCGATCAACTCGGCGACCTGCTCGACATCGATCGTGTTGGCGGCGACGTAGTCGTGGAAGAAAAGCGGCTCTGCTCCCGTCGTGAGCACATCGTTGATGCAGTGAGCCGCGAGATCCGCGCCACACCAGCGGAGCCGATCGCCGCGGCGGCCGAGCACGAGCTTCGATCCGACGGAGTCCGTCGAGGCGGCGAGCAGACGTCGGTCGTCGATCGCGAACAGGCCGGCGAAAGCACCGAACGCGCCAGCGACGGCGGGCGTCGCGGTCGACGCAACCGCAGCTCGAAGCCGGTCGACGATCGCTCCGGCCGTATCGAGCGAGACGCCTGCGTCGGCGTATGTCTGCTCCGGGGAAGGCATGGATCGAGCCTAGCCGACCTCTCTGTCCGTGACGTCATCGAGGCCCTTGAAGCCACGGACTGCAAAGGACGAGACCGCGATGACCACGAGGCCGCCGGCAAGGAGCACGAACGCCCCACGGACGCCGAGCCTTTCGATCAACGGCCCCACGAGCAAGTAGCCGGCCGGTCCTGCCGCGTACGCAATCGATGTCGACAGCCCGAGCACCCTCCCGCGAAGCCTGTCCGGCGTCCGCTTCTGGAGCGCAACGTTGTTGATCGGGTTGATCGGCCCATAGGTGACGCCGGCAGCAAACCCGAGCGCCAGGAGCGCAGGAAGTGGCGGCAGAAAT
>JANOFZ010000167.1:0-3410 GCA_031413935.1 Thermoleophilia bacterium
TCCGCGGATCGGTACAGGGGACGGACAATCGCACGAGCGCCGTCGACTGTGGGTACGGGAACGGGTCGAACGCGCTGCGAGACGCAATCGAGTTCGGCTGCCCCCCGGTGCCCGGTCCCCCGACCGGCTACCAGATCAACAACCGGAAGGACGGGAATGGCGTCCGAACCTTCGCATGCACGAACCCGGACTTCGACACGCTCCAGCTCTGGGACTGCCTGAGCGAGCAGCCGACCGTGGGTAACCGGACGGGTCCGGTCGAGCAGGCAATGCAAGATCGTTTCGGTTGCACTCCGAACAACTTCCCGAACCCGTACCCCGCGGGCGGTTGGACACCCGATCCGAACGATCGTCGGATCTCCACGATCTTCCTCACGACGTACGGCGTGCTGGACGGGAACGGCGACTTCCCGATCGTCGGGTGGGTGTCCGTGTACGTCACCGGTTTCGAGCGCAAGAACAACCAGCAATGCGCTTTCGACGACGCTCCCCCGCCGAACGCGACCAGCAAGGGAACCGAGGTCTGGGGCCACTACATCAGCTTCACGGACGCCAGCGGGAACTCACTCCCGGGCCCAACCGCGTGCGACCTCTCGGTGCAGGGTCTGCTGTGCGCCCCCGCACTCGTCCGTTGAAAGGTACTCGCCCCTCGGTGGAGAAAGAGCTAACGCCGAGGGCGTTTCCAACCGAAGACTGATCAAAAGAAATCGAGGAGGATCTCATGTCGAACGTCTTTTCAGGAAAGCTCACCCAGTCCCGAGGCTGGACGATCGGGATCGGCGTCGCCGCGGCGGTTCTGGCAGCGATCCTCCTCGTCGTGTACCTCAACCGCTACCGGTCGAGCGTCAACGACACGGCGGCGCAGACGCCGGTGCTCGTCGCAAAGAGCCTGATCCCGGTCGGTACCTCGGGCACCGTCGTAGCCGAGAAGAAGCTCTACCAGGTGGCGAGCTACGCCCAGGACGACATCAAGATCGGTGCCGTCGCCGACCCTGCCTACCTCGCGGGGCGGGTCGCGCTGGTCGACATCTTCCCGGGCCAGCAGATCACGAGCGCGGAGTTCAGCGCCGAGCCCACGCAGACGATCCCGACGCAGCTGACAGGACTGCAGCGGGCCGTTGCCATCCCGGCGAGCGGTGCGAAGAACCTCGTCGGCATCGCTGCGACCGGCGATCGCATCGACATCTACTACGGCACCGGGTCTTCGTCGGGACAGCTTCTCGGGCTTCTCGCTCCGAACGTCTATCTCCTTAGTGCTCCGACGGCGGAGGGAACACCAGCCATTCTCAGGCTGCCTGCAGCTGCCGCGCAGACGCTTGCGCTCGCGTCCGACACCGGTACGCTGTGGTTCTTGCTGCGCCCGGCAGGCGACGCCAAGAACGCACCGAAGCGGGTCATCACCCAGCAGCAGCTGCTCGCGCTCATCAACGCCCAGCCGAAGAAGTAGGAGAAGCGTGGAACAGCGATCGATCAGAGCTCTCGTCTCTGTCATCGGGATCGACACGCTCGATGTCCAGCAGGCGTTGCCACGCGACCCGGGCTTTCAGCTCGTCGGCGTCGCCGAGGACGCGCATACGACCATCCGCGGAGTTCACGGCGGTGCCTGTGACATCCTGCTCGTCGCCTGCAGCGGAGAGACCGACAGCGCGATCGACGTGATCGACGGTGCCCGGCGGGCCGAGCCGAGCCTCCCCATCCTCGTGCTCACGCTCACGTCGCCCGGCGGGTTCCTGCGTCGCGCATTCGAGGCCGGCGCCACGGACATCGTCACCTTCCCCCTCTCGCAGGAGCAACTGCGATTTGCGATGAGCAAGGCGCTCGCCCGTCGTCAGCAGGCCGACGCGGCGGGAGATCACGACTCCTCGCTCATCTGCGTGCTCGGGCCCAAGGGCGGAACGGGCAAGACGCTGACGTCGTGCAACCTCGCGGTCGCGCTCGCCGAGGTCGGGTCGAGCGTTCTCGTGATCGATCTCGACCTCCAGTTCGGCGACGTCGCGCTGTGTCTCGGGCTCTCGCCCGAACTGTCGATCTACGACCTCGCGCTCTCTGGCGGATCGCTCGACCTGGACAAGCTGCAGGCGTACGTCACCGTGCATCCTTCGGGTGTCCATGCGTTGCTCGCCCCCAATCGTCCCGACCAGGCGAGCGTGATCACCACCGATCTCCTCCGCAACATCTACGCGATTGCGCGCGTGCACTACGACTTCATCGTCGTCGACACGCCCCCCGGCTTTACCGGCGAGGTGATCGCGACGATCGACAGCTCCTCCGACCTCGTCATGGTCGGAATGCTCGACTCTCTGTCGCTCAAGAACACGAAGCTCGGGCTCGAGACGCTCGAGCTGATGGACTACGACCGCGACAAGATCCGGCTCGTGCTCAACCGAGCCCACAGCAGCGTTGGCATCAGCCAGCGTGACGTCGAGGCCGTGCTCGGCAAGACGCCCGACGTGTTCGTGCCGAGCGACCGCGAGATCCCGCGTGCCGTCAACGAGGGCATTCCGATCATTACGGCGCGACCGCAGTCGGAAGCGGCTGCGGCGTTTCGGACGCTTGCGGGCTTCTTCGCCGGTAACGTCTCGGATGCGGCAGCAAGTAACGGCCAACCGGCCTCCGGATCGAAACGGAAGCTCTTCGGAAGGAAGGCATAGATGGAACTCCACGAGCGACTCACCGCCACGCGTTCCGCGAGCGCGCCCGTTGAACGGGAGCCGTTCGCCGAACTGAAGAACCTGGTTCACATGCAGGTGATCAGCGAGCTCGGCCCCCAGCTGACCGCGCTCGAGGTCGACCCTGGAGCGATGAAGGATCGGGTCCTCGTCGACATCAAGCGCCTCCTCTCCACCGAAACGACCGTCTCCCGAGAAGACCGAGAGCGGCTGACGACGGAGATCGCCGACGATATTCTCGGCTACGGCCCGCTCGAGCGGCTTCTGCCGGACGATTCGATCACCGAGATCATGGTCAACGGCCCGCACGAGATCTGGATCGAACGTCAGGGTCGCCTCTACGAGACGACCGTCCGCTTCAACGACGACTCGCATCTGCGCCGGATCATCAACCGGATGGTGGCCCAGATCGGTCGGCGGATCGACGAGTCCTCGCCGATGGTCGACGCCCGCCTCCCCGATGGATCCCGTGTCAATGCGATCATCCCGCCCCTCTCGCTCTCGGGGCCGCTGCTGACGATTCGCAAGTTCTCGAAGAAGCGCCTCACGCTCGACGATATGGTCAGCGTCGGGACGCTCTCCGCCGAGTCCGTGCAGTTCCTGCGGAGCTGCATCGAGGCCCAGCTCAACATCCTGATCTCGGGCGGAACCGGCTCCGGCAAGACGACGTTGCTGAACGCCCTCTCCGGGTGCATCCCGGAAAAGGAGCGGGTCGTCACGATCGAGGACGCGGCAGAGTTG
>JANOFZ010000168.1:0-1778 GCA_031413935.1 Thermoleophilia bacterium
GCGCTGCGGTACTACCCGACGCTCGAGGGCGTGCGCCAACGATGGGTGCTCGTCGATGCGGCGCCGACCATCCTCTCTGACATTCCGCGCAGGCTTGGTGTGTACGCCGCCCGGCAGCTCGAGCGCCGGGGAATCGAGATCCACGTCGGCGAGATGCTCTCGTCGTTCGACGGCGAGACGGCCGTCCTCTCGGGCGGCACGACCGTCCCCGCGCGAACGCTCGTGTGGACGGCCGGCGTCAAGGCCTCGCCACTCCTCGGCTCGTTCGGGCTCCCTCTGGACGACCGTGGGCGCGTCCGTGTCGATTCAACACTGCGCGTGGAAGGGCACGACGACGTCTGGTCACTCGGAGACTGCGCCGCTGTCCCGAACACGAAGACCCCGGGGCACACCGATCCGCCGACCTGCCAGCACGCGCTGCGGCAGGCTCGCTGCCTGGCGCGGAACCTCACCGGCACCCCCGAAGCATATGGCTATCGCATGCTCGGCCAGGTCGCGACGCTCGGCCGCTTCAAGGGGATCGCGGACGTGCTCGGGATCCACCTGTCCGGATTTCCCGGCTGGTTCGTCACCCGCAGCTACCACCTCTACGCCCTACCCCTGCTGAGCCGGAAGCTCCGCGTCGTCGCCGACTGGACGACGGCACTGTTCTTCCGACGTGACATCGCCGAGCTCTCGAGCCTCGGGCATCCCGAGGGATTCGAGGAGTGATCGACCTCGCTCCCCTCTTCGACGTGCGCCTGCGAACGCCGCGGCTCGAGCTGCGGATCGGAACGCCGGATGAGGTCGACGAGCTCGGGCGCGTCGCGATGCGAGGGATCCATCCCCCCGAGGAGATGCCCTTCGGCGTCGCTTGGTCGGACCGGATCACGGAACCCGACTTCATGGACGGGTTCCGCGCGTACCACGCAGGCAGGATCGCGGTCTGGAGCGCAGACTCTTGGGGGATCGACTTCCTCGTCTGGGAAGGAGGGGCACCTGCCGGCGCAATGGGGATCTCCGCGGAGGACTTCGCCGCCAACCGAACGGTCACAACCGGATCGTGGCTCGGTGCGGCCTATCAGGGTCGCGGCATCGGTACGGAGATGCGTGTCGCTGTTCTCGACCTCGCCTTCCGGGGTCTCGGCGCCGGCGCAGCAATCAGTGGCTTCCTTGGAGGTAACGCCAGGTCGGCCCGCGTTTCCGAGAAGCTCGGCTACGTCGAGACGGGAGTCAGCGAGATCAGCCCGCGCGGTATCCCCGTCCCCCACCACGACCTCCGCCTCGAACGGAAGGACTGGGTCTCACCATTCCCGGTCGAGATCGACGGGCTCGAACCCGCGCTCCCACTTTTCGGGGCGGCCTAACCGAGCGAGCGAAGCGCGGCACCGAGCGACTGCCGTGATCCGAGCACCGGCGCGAACAGGTCGCCGTCACGCGCGACCCGCAGGCGCACCTCGTCGAAGCTGAACATGAGCGGATCGAGCCCCGGCCGTACCTCGCCCCACCGGAGCGGCGTGGACACGGGAGCGCCCGGCCGGGGCCGCACCGAGTAGACGGTCGCCGTCGTCCTCCCGAGGCCGTTCTGATTGGCGTCGACAAGCACCCCGCGACGCTTGCTCTTCGTCCACTCGGTCGTGACAAGCCCGGGGTGCACCCGCGCCAGAGCGCCAGCGACGATTCCCGCGAACTCCCGCGTCTGGTCGTAGCCGTGCCGCCGCGCGATCGGCACGAGCACGTGGATCCCCCGGGAGCCGCTCGTCTTCGGGAAGCTCTCGAGACCGACGAGGTCGAGGATC
>JANOFZ010000169.1:0-2722 GCA_031413935.1 Thermoleophilia bacterium
GTTCGCACCATCACCGACCAGCTCGACGCTGTCGGCAATACGACGAAGGCGGTCACAAAGGGCTACGCGATCGGTTCTGCGGGCCTCGCTGCCTTGATCCTGTTCGATGAGTACACGCGTGGCCTCGTCGAGGCGGGCATCGAAACGGTCTTCGCGCTCGACGATCCATACGTGATCGCCGGGCTCTTCATCGGCGGGGCGATGCCGTTCCTGTTCGCGGCTCTCGCGATGACGGCCGTCGGTCGCGTCGGCGGTGAGGTCGTCGAGGAGGTTCGACGCCAGTTTGCCGCCGACCCGGGGATCATGGCGGGGACGTCCAGACCGGACTACTCACTCGCCGTCGGCATCGTCACGACCTCGGCGTTGAAGGGGATGATGATTCCCGCCGCGATCCCGGTGTTCGTGCCGATCGCCGTCGGCATCATCAGCCCCGAGATGCTCGGTGGCCTCCTGATCGGCACGATCGTCACGGGTCTCTTCCTCGCGATCTCGATGACCTCGGGTGGCGGCGCCTGGGACAACGCGAAGAAGCTGATCGAGGAGGGCGCGTACGGCGGCAAGGGCTCCGACGCCCACGCTGCCTCGATCACGGGTGACACGGTCGGCGATCCGTACAAGGACACCGCCGGGCCTGCGATCAACCCGATGATCAAGATCGCCAACATCGTCGCGATCCTGATCATTCCGCTCCTCGCCTCGATTCACGGGTAGCGCGCACCTCCACACGACGAGATGCTCCATGAGGGCCGGCGAAAGCCGGCCCTCATCATTGTTCGTCCCGCTCGACCACTCCGAGCGCCAGTACGGCGTACCTCTACACTCCTGCGGTGCCCAGTCGCCGAAGACGCGAGGTCGAGCTCGAGCGAGTTCTCGGCACCCCGGCCCTCTTCGCCACCGCCTACGGCAACGTCGGCTCCTCGATCTACTACGCGCTCGGGCTCACGGCGGTCTATGCCCTTGGACTGACCCCGCTCGTCTTTCTCGTCGCGGGCATCGTCTTCGCGATGACGGCTGCCACGTACGCCGAAGGCACCGTCCTCTACCCCGAGGCGGGCGGGTCGTCGAGCTTTGCGCGCCACGCGTTTGACGAGATCATCAGCTTCGGGGCTGCATGGGCGCAGATGCTCGTCTACGTCGTCACCGTCGCCACATCGGCCTTCTTCGTGCCGCACTACCTCTCGGTGTTCTGGGAGCCGCTGAACACGAATCCCTGGGACATCGTCGCCGGGGCGGTGGTGATCGTGATTCTTGTGACGCTGAACATCGTCGGCGTCCAGGAGGCGGCAAAGCTCTCGATCGTGTTGGCAGTCCTCGATTTCGCGACCCAGGTCTTGCTCGTCCTCCTTGGCTTCTTCCTCATCTTCAGCCCCTCGATCCTCATCGACAACATTTACTGGGGCGTGGCGCCGACCTGGTCGAACCTCGCCCTCGCCGTCCCGGTCGCAATGCTGGCTTACACGGGTGTCGAGACGGTCTCGAACCTCGCTGAGGAGGCGCGCGAGCCATCCCGAACCGTGCCCGACGCCTACAAGCTCGTGGCTGCTGCGGTCTTTGCGATCTATCTGACGCTTCCGCTGATCGCTCTATCGGCTCTGCCCGTCAAGTTGATCGACGGGGAGCTGACGACCCTCCTGGCGCTTCCTCCCGAGCAGGGCGGGTACGCCAATGACCCGATCCTCGGATTGGTTCAGAACATCGGCGTCTCGGGCTCTCTCCTGCGCGTCCTCGAGATCTACGTGGGGATTCTCGCCGCGACGATCCTCTTCATCGCGACGAACGCGGGGGTGATCGGTGCGTCGCGCGTCACGTACTCGATGGCGAGCTACCGGCAGATCCCGGAGGTCTTCCGTCGCCTCAACCCGCGGTTCAAGACCCCGGTGCTGCCGCTCGTCCTGTTTGCCGGGATCGCTCCAATCGTGATCCTTCTCCCCGGCGACGTGAACTTCGTCGGCACCCTCTACTCCTTCGGCGCCACGCTCTCGTTCACGGTCGCTCACGCGTCGCTCATACGGCTGCGAGTGAAGCAGAGAGGCTCGACCGAGACGTTCTACCGCGCCCGACCCAACCTCACGCTGGGCGGAATCGAGTGGCCACTGTTCGCGATCGCCGGCGGCCTGGCGACGGGTGTGTCGTTCCTCGTCATCGTCGCTCAGAACCCGACGACGCGGTGGGTCGGTCTCGGCTGGATCCTCTCGGGGCTCGTGTTCTACGTCATCTACCGGCGACGGTTCGTGAAAGCGTCGCTGCGCGAGACCGTCAAGGCGCCACCTGCCTTCGGTCCGGCCCTCGCGCTCGAGTATCGGCGCCTGCTCGTACCCGTCGTCGCAGGGCAGCCGTCGGACGATGCCCTCGATGTCGCCTGCACCCTGGCCGCCGAGCGAGGCGCCCGGATCGTCGCGCTCAACGTTCTCGAGATTCCCCTCGGGCGACCGCTCGACGACGACATGGAGGAGCTCGAGGACGCGGCCAACCATGAGCTCGACGAGGCGATCGCGATCGGGAACTCCTACGGCATTCGCGTCCTCGATCGCCTCGTGCGTGCCCGCAGCGCGGGAGCGGCGATCGTCGAGGAGGCCGAGCGCCGCGGCACGGAGATCATCGTGATCGGGACGCCCAGGAAGTCACTCACGGCGTCACAACGAGCGGTGTTCGGTCGGACCGTCGACCACGTGCTCCGGCACGCTCCGTGTCGCGTGATGGTTACGGCAGCGCGCGGAGAGGT
>JANOFZ010000170.1:0-2056 GCA_031413935.1 Thermoleophilia bacterium
ATCCGCGATCACGGACTCGAACCAGTCGATCCACTCGTCCGATGCGGACGGCTCCACCTCCGGCTCGAACCAGTAGTCGAGCGCGACCGTGGTCTGACCGGGGCCGATCGGAGAGAGCGCTCTTGCAACGATCGCGCCCCCGTCGCCGTAGGCTGAGACGAGCGTGTTCGGATAGAGGAAGGCGAAGGAGAACCGCGCGTCGTCGAGTCGTTGCGTCTGAAGTCTTCCGTGGAGCTCGACGAGATAGTCGTCGCCGCCAAAGCCCGGGAGCGTCGTCGCATGGATGAGCGCGCAGTGGTAGCACTCGATGAAGTTCTCGACGACCGCTTTCCAGTTGGCATCGACGACGTGTTCGATCCGTCGTCGGCGCTCTACTGTGGAGACGTCGATCCCCGCAACGCCGCGAACGAGCTCCAGGAACGGGGCGAGCTGCGGTGTGAGCGGCTCAGCGTCGGAGTCGGCACACGCGAAGAGCAGTGACCCGACCGTTTCGACCGAGAGCTCGGGCAGGCGCGTTCCCTCCGGAGCCTCCATGCCGGGTGCACGATGGAGCGCCCCGTCGAGGCGATACGTCCAGCCGTGGTACGGGCACTGGAGCGTCGCGCGCTTCCCGCAGCCCGCGGCCACGACCGCGCCGCGGTGCCGGCAAATGTTCGCGAGGGCACGAAGCTCACCCTCGCCGTCCCGGGTGACGACGATCGGGACGTTGCCGAGCTGCGCCGTCATGAACGTTCCCGGCTCGGCGACGTCGCTGGCGTCCCCGATGTACGACCACCCGGGAGCGAGAACGAGCCTCTCCTCGCGGGAAAGCGTCTCCGGGTCGACGTACCACGAGATCGGGATCGTGGGGATTGCTGCGGAGCTCATGAGATCAACTCTGCAACAAGTGCCGGTCGGAGTACGTCGCCCATCGACGCTGTGAAGTGGTCGCTGCTCATTCGATGAGACCCGGGCAGTCCGAGGAGTGTGGCGAGAGTGCGCAGGAGGCTTACCGTACTGCTATCCGAAGCCTTCCGGCGACGGCTGACGAACGGGGCCCGGGCAACCAGGCACAATGGGGGTATGGCGATGATCGAGAAGCCCCGCCTGCGCGGGATGTCTCACCTCTGGGCGTTCTTCGTCGCGATCGCGGCTGGACTCGTGCTGGTCGTTCTTGCTGACGGAGCGCTGCCGCGGTTCGCGGCCTGGGTCTATGGCATGGCCCTTGTCGCGATGTTCGGAGCGAGCGCCCTGTACCACCGCTACCCGTTCAAGACAGCGGCGCGGCGCGTCTGGGCCCGGCGCCTCGACCACTCGACGATCTTCCTCTTCATCGCCGGGACGTACACGCCCTTTGCGCTCCTCGCGTTCGAGGGAGCGATCAGCTGGATTGTCCTCGCGACGGTCTGGTTCGGCGCGGCACTCGGCCTCGTGCTCAACTTCTTCTGGCTGGACGCGCCGAAGTGGGTGTCGGTGCTCGCCTACACCGCCGTCGGCTGGGTCGGCGTGATCACGATCCCGCAGATGCTCTCCGGCGTCGGCCTGCCCGGCTCGGTTCTCGTGATGATCGGTGGCGTGCTCTACACCCTCGGCGCCATCGTCTATGCCACACACCGACCGAACCCGTTTCCCGCCACGTTCGGGTACCACGAGATCTTCCACGCGCTCGTCGTCGCTGCGGCGTCCGTACAATTCGTCGCCGTCTCACTCGTCGTCCTGTAACGCTCAGACCCCGGCTCTGACGGTACGGTCATGAATATGGATGAGAAAACACAGCTGACCGACGCCGAGTGGCGTGCCCGCCTCACCACCGAGCAGTACGCCGTACTCCGCCAGAAAGGGACCGAGAGGGCGTTCACTGGCGCCTACACCGATGAGAAGACCCCCGGTATGTACCGCTGCGCCGGATGCGGAACCGAGCTGTTCCGCTCGGACGCGAAGTTCGACTCGGGCTCCGGCTGGCCGAGCTTCGTCGAGCCGGCATCGCTCGAAAGCGTCGACACGCATGTCGACAGGAGCTACGGGATGACTCGCACCGAGGTCACGTGCGCCGCCTGCGGCGGCCATCTCGGCCACG
>JANOFZ010000171.1:0-4250 GCA_031413935.1 Thermoleophilia bacterium
AGCGCTCTTCCGTGTCGCCGTGCCGTGCAGGATCATCGGCTCGCCGATTTGCTCACCCACCGTCTTGACGGGGTTGAACGCGTTCATCGCGCCCTGGAAGACCATCGCGATGTCGTTCCAGCGGTGAGGGCTGATCGTCTCCTCGCCCCCGAAGAGGATGTCCTCACCGTCGAGAAACACCTTGCCAGACACCGACGCGGTCGCCGGCAGGAGCCCCATCATGGCGAGGATCGTCGTCGTCTTCCCGCAGCCGGACTCGCCAACGAGCCCCATCCGCTCCCCCTCACGAAGCTCGAAGGTCACCCCCTGAACAGCGTGCAACTCGCCACCGCCGGGCAGGTCGAACCACACGTTCAGGTTCTCGACACGGATCACCGGGGGACGCGCGCTCACTTCGGAACCTCCGACCCCGCACCCGGGCGAACCCGGAAGCGCTTCACGGAGAGGTGACCGACGCGCAGACGCGGGTTGAGGCCGTCCTCGACGGATTGCCCGATCATCGTGCAGGCGAGGATGACGATCGTCACGCAGACACCGGGTGGCACGATCGCCCACCATGCGTTGTTGATCGTCGCCTCACCCTCGAACGCATTCTCGATCAGCCTGCCCCAGGAGATCGTGCTCGGGTCACCGAGGCCGAGGAACGTGATAAACGTCTCGGCGAAGATCGCGAGAGCGATCATCAGCACGGTGTTCGCGATCAGGAGCGGCGCTACCTGCGGCAGGACATGCTTGAAGATGAGTCTCCGGTTCCCGGCGCCGAGGGCCTGCGCACGCTTCACGTACACCCGCTCGCGGACGCTCTTCACCTGTGCCCGGATCAGCCGAGCGGTGCTCGTCCAGTAGATGATCCCGATGATGATCACGATGTTGGTCAGGTTCCTGCCGAACAGGGCGGCAGCGATGATCATCAGCGGGATGTCCGGGATTACGAGCATGTAGTCGGTGAATCGCATCAACACGGTGTCCGTCTTCCCGCCGAAGTAGCCGGAGAGCACGCCGACGGTGCCGCCGATCACGATCGCCACGAGCGCGGCGAGGAAGCCGACGCCAAGCGAGACGCGACTTCCCGCAATCAGCAGCGACAGCATGTCGCCACCGCCGTCGTCGGTACCGAGCCAGAACTCGCTGCTCGGCGGCGCGTAGACCGGCCCCACCTTCTCCGTCGGATCGTACGGCTCGAGCCACGGCGCGAAGACCGCAACGAAGATGAAGAATCCGAGGATACCGAGGCCGATCATCGCCGCGCGGTTGCCGAGCAGCGTCGTCCGCACGAAGCCAGGACGGCCCGTCTTCAGGATGCCCTCGGCGAGAACGTCCTCGTCGGCCGACTGGAGCGGCTCGATCAGGCTCATGCCGTCACCCGTGGGTCGAATCTGAAGTACAGAAGGTCGGCGAGAAGGTTGAAGAAGATCACGGACAGCGTGAGCAGAAGGAAGATCGCCTGCAGGAGCGGGAAGTCACGTTTGTCGATCGCCTCGACGGTCAGCAGTCCGAGCCCCGGGTAGGAGAAGACGTACTCGACGGTGATCGAGCCGCCGATGATGAAGCCGAGCGAGAGCGCGACGAGGGTGATGATCGGCAGCATCGCGTTGCGGAGTCCGTGGCTCCGCACGATCGCCCAGTTCTTCAGCCCCTTCGCGCGCGCCGTGAGGACGTAGTCCTCACCCAGCGTCTCGAGCATCGCCGAGCGCACGATCAGGGCGTAGTCACCGTAGAGGACGAGCCCGAGCGTCAGCGCGGGCAGGATCATGTGCTTCATCCGGTCGATGAAGAGATCCCACGTGGAGGCATCGGTGAAGAGCCCGAGCGTCGGCGTCTTGATCCCGGACGACGGTAACCCGACGGCACTCGCAACGAAGAAGATCAGCATCAGGCCGAGCCATTGCGTGGGCATCGAGTAGAAGCCGAGCGCGGTGTAGAGCCCACCCTTGTCGACGGCCGTCCCCCGCCGCCACGCGGAGATCACCCCCACGAGCGTGCCGAAGACGATCGCGAAGAGGGTTCCGAGCGCGATCATCGGTAGCGAGTTCTTGATCGGTTCGACGAGCTCGCCCCGAACGGGCTTCTCCGAGGGCACCGAGTTGCCGAGGTCGAAGCGGGAGAGATCTCGCAGGTAGAGCGTGTATTGCTCCCACTTCGACTTGTCGAGCCCGAGGTCGCGCCGCTGCGCCTCCTTGAACGCCACGCTGCACTGTCGGCAGCGGAGCGCGGAGACCGCGTCGCCCGAGAGGGCGCGGAAGAGAACGAAGTTGAGAGTGATCGCGATGAACACGGTCAGAAGCGCAAATGCAACACGCTTCACGACGTAATCGGCGCCTCTCACCTTCGTTCTCTCCCGCTCCTCTCAGGCGTCTTCATCTCAGGGCTGGCGCGGTGACGTGTAGTAGACCTTGGAGTAGCCACCGAGCTTCGACTCGAAGTTCGTCCACTTCTTGGACGTCGCGTCGATGGCCACGTGGTTCGTGAGCTGCGTGTAGTAGAAGTTGTCGTAGACGACCTTCTGCGCCGCCCACACGACGTTTTTGCGCGCCTCCGGGTCGACCGTGACACCCTGCTTGACGTAGAGCTTGTCGTAGGACGGGTTGTTCGCTCCCGTGTCGCTCCAGGAGCACCACTGCCCCTTCGTCGTGACCGACAGCATGAAGTCCGGGTCGAGGTAGCCGACCCAGTCCCACATAGCGATGTCCCAGCCCTGGTACTGGTTGCTCTCAGGGCCTGAGCAGTCGCCGGTCTCGATCGCATAGGCTGCCGTCGCATCACCACCGACCTTCTGCGTCACCATGACGCCGAGCTTCGCGAACCCGTCCTTGACGATGTCGAAGGAACGGTCGACGTTGAAGTCGGTGGACGTCGGCGTGACGATCTCGTACGACATCCCATGCTCGCCCTGCGCGTTCGCGCCCGTCGTGGCCGGAACGACCCGGATCCCGTCCGAGCCTCGCTTGTAGCCGAGCTTGTTCAGAGCCGTGTTGGCGGCGGCGCAGTTGTACTCGAGCGGCCCGAGGTTCGGGTTCTCGAGCGGTGAGATGTGGCCGACGATGCTCTCGACCTTGCTTGCGTAGCCCGCGAAGACGACGTCGATGATCTGATCCCGATCGACGCACATCGAGAGCGCCTTCTTCACTGCCGGAGAGAGCAGCTCCCGGTTCTTCTTCTTGGCCGGGTTCGAGTTCCACGTGATGTTGGTCGTCTCGGCTCCGGGCCACTCGTTGACGACGACGTTCTCGGCCTTCTTCACCGCGTTGACGGCCTGGAACGGCACCTGGTCTGCCCAGTCGATCTTGTCCGCCTTGAGATCGGCGATGATCGCGTCGGCATTGGTGTAGTACGTGAGTGCGACACCCGAAGCGTGTGAGGGCGGGCCGTAGAAGTCAGCGTACGGCTTGAACGCGGTCGTGCCCTTCTTCTCGTACTGCGTGATCGTGTACGCGCCACCGCTGATGATCGGCAGGTTGAGCTCCGGCTTGTACGTCTTCAGGCCCTTGCCGTTCGTCCCCGCCTTCGGCGCCCAGATGTGCTCCGGCAAAACGAAGAACTGCTCCAGCTGAGGAAGCACGTTCCCGACGGGCGACGAGTAGTGGATCACGAGGGTGGTGTCATCGGTCGCCTCGGCGTCCTTGATGTTGGCGAGCGCCGACGCGGCCACGGCCGTCGCGTCGTCCTTGTACTTCACCGTTGTGTTGATCGTCCACGCGGCATCGGCCGCCGTCAACGGCTCGCCGTCGGACCACTTCGTGTCCGGTCGCAGCTTGAACGTCCAGTCCTTGCCGTCATCCGAGGTCGTCCACGACTCGGCCCAGTCGCCCTCGAACTCGAACGCTGCGTTGTACTGGACGAGCTGCGGGTAGATCATCATCATCGCCGTGTACGCCTGCGACTCGATGTAGTTGAACGGGTTGAGCGAGTCGATGTAGTTGGCGGTGCCGATGCGAAGCACGTCGCTCGACGACGCGCCTTCGGTGGACGTGCCGTCAGCGGAGTCGCCTCCACCGCCGCACCCGGCGGCAACTGCAAGGGCGGTGGCGACGAGAGCCACTCCCATCATCCTTCGTAGTTTCATCTCGAGCTCTCCTCGTGTCGCGGAAACGGGAAGGCGCTGTGCGCGCCGGTATCGGTCGGGCTGTCTCGTGAGTCAGTACTATCGCATCCCGCGCAAGGGGATGCACGTCGCCCACGAGATCGTGCACTCACATCAGGTACCAGTCGAGGAATCCCTCCAGGCGTCGGTAGAAATCGAGCTGCGGGCC
>JANOFZ010000172.1:0-6174 GCA_031413935.1 Thermoleophilia bacterium
CAAGGCTGCGGCCCATCTGGATGATGGCGCGCGCAATTGCCGCCGAATCGCGCTGCTGCGGCAGGTCGTGGATGAAGGACCGGTCGATCTTGACCTTGTCGACAGCGGCCGCACTCGGTGCACGACATCGTGTCGACCATCTGCTTCCAGGTCATATCGGCGATCGTGGCGGAGCCAAAGCGCATCTCGGTCTCGTCCTCGACCGTGAAGTCGAGTGGCTCGAGGCGGCCACGCCGACGCGTGCGGCCGAACCAGACGTTGATCGCGGCCGTCGCGATGTGCAGGTGCTTGGAGTGCGGGAGATAGGCGAGGAAGCCGACGACGAGGAGGACGTGCGCCCAGACGAAGATCCGCTCGCGTACCTCGGCCCACGTGCCCTCGCCGAAGACCTGCGCGATCGCGTTCGAGACCGGTGACCACGAGGCAGACCACTCGTTCAGCCCTGTCGCGATCAGCGCCGCGTGCCAGAGGAGGAGCGTGAGGACGATCATCGCGATCAGGCCGAGGATCAGGTCGGCCTCGCCGAGATGGCTGCCCTTGAACCGCTCGGGGCGCTGCACCTTGCGGATCCAGAACGCGGAGATGACGCCGACGAGGACGAGTACGACGAAGAGGTCGACAAGGAAGGCGAACCAGCCCTGGTGCCCGAGCCATGGCAGCGACTCTCCCTTTGCCACGGCGCCGATCAGCGCCATCACGATCGTCGGGAAGAGGATGAGGAAACCCCAGAAGATGAGGGCGTGGATCAGTCCGGGGCCGAGTCGCTGGAAGAGCTTCTTCTGCCCGAGCACGACAACGGCCTCGTTGCGCACACGCTGCGGCACGTCGTCGAACCGGGAGGCCGGCTTCCCGAGGCGGACGAGCTGGGTCAGCATCAGCGCGCGGCGACCAAACAGCGCCCCGGCGACGCCGAGGACGAGAAGGAGCGCGAGTCCGGAGACCGCGCTCGTCACACGCGACGTCCAGATGCGGGTGAGGCTAAAGCCTTACCCAGGCGACGTCGCACAGTCACGCTCCTTGGGGGTGAGGCTTTAGCCTCACCCGCACAACGTCGCACCCTCACCCGCGTCGTCTCCGCAGCTCCGCCGAAACTGCCGGCAGCACCTCGTGCAGGTCGCCGACGACCGCGTAGTCGGCGATCGACATGATGGGCGCCTCGGGATCCGTGTTGACCGCGAGGATGCGCTTCGCACCTTTCGCACCGGCGATGTGCTGGGTCGCACCCGAGACGCCGCACGCGATGTAGATGTCCGGCGCGATCTTGTTGCCGGTCTGCCCCACCTGATCGGTGTGTGGACGCCAGCCGGACATTGTCACTGCACGCGAACAGCCGACGGCGCCGCTGAGCAGGCCGGCGAGCTCCTCGACGACCACGAAACCCTCCGCCGAGCCAACGCCCCGGCCGCCAGTGACGACAACCTTTGCATCGGCGAGAGAGACGCCGCCTGCGGGAGGCGCGACGCGGTCGCGCACGCAGACGACGAGATCGGCATCCGCTAGCTCCGGCGTGAACGACTCGACCGCACCCGGGCTTCCAGCCTCGGCGGCCGCAACAGCGTGGGGTGCAACGGTAAGCAGTGCGCACCCGGCGTGCAGTCGCGCCTCCTCGAGCAGGCTTCCACCCCAGCGAACGCGCGTGACGAGCAGGGGATCACCCGGCGTCACCGAGATGCAGTTCGCCGCAAGTGGCTCACCGAGCCGCACGGCAGCGCGCGCCATCGCATCGGTGGCGTGCCCCGAGCCGGGGGCGACTATCGCCGACGCGTCGATCCGCTCTGCCGTCGCACAGACGATCGAGGCCCACGCATCCGGCGCGAAGGCGGCGAGAGCTTCGTGCTCCGCGACGTGAACAACGGCGGCCGGAACGTTCGCCGCCGCCGCTGCTCCGCCAGGGCCGATCACGAGTGCGTGGGTCTCTCCACCAAGGCCGGCTGCGAGCGTGAGCGCCTGCAGCGAAACATCGGTGGCAACGCCGTCGACATGCTCCACGAGAACGAGGTTCACGACGCCACTCCGATCTGCTCGAGAAGGTCGACGACCGCGTGCGCCGCGTCGGCGCCGTGACCGAGAACCTCGGCCTGCTTCGACTCGCCCGCCGGAACAACGAGCCTCGCTCGTTCAAGACGTGAGGCGGGACGGTCGGGCGTCGTCGCAACGAGTGGCTTCCGTCCCGCGCGCATCCGCCCCGGCACCGACGGGTAGCGAGGCAGGTTGAGCCCTTCGAGGACGGTGACAACGGCGGGCAGCGGCAGCTCGTAGACGTCGCGGCCGCCACCCTCCTCCTGTTCACAACGAGCCGTACCGCCATCGACGCTGACGCTCTTGAGCCCGGTGGCACAGGGCCGGCCGAGCGCGTGTGCCACCCGTAGTCCAATCTGGAAGCCACCCGAGTCGGCCGACTCGTTGCCGAAGAAGATCAGGTCGAACGGGCCCGACTCGGCCTCATCGGCGTTCACGGCCGCCACGATCGCACCGGCCGTCGCCTCCGGATCCCATTCCTCACCATCGGTGACGAGGTGGATTCCCCGCGCGACGCCGATCGCCATGGCATCGCGCAGCTGCTCCTCGGCATCGGCCGGCCCGAGCGTGAGCACAACGGTGTCGCCACCGTGATGCTCCCAGAGTCGCACCGCCTCCTCGACCCCACACTCCTCGTGGGGGCTGATCGCGAAGCCGAGATGCTTCGTCTCGATCGCCTGCTCGTCGTCGGTGAGGACTATGCGGCCGCCTGTCATCGGCACACGCTTGACGCAGACGAGAGTCTTCATGAGCGAATCCTCTCATTCCCGGGATCGAACGGTGCGGTTGCGCCGGCGACCGCGACCGTGACCGGGTTGCGCTCGTTCATGTACTCCACGGCGAGCGCGTCCGACCCTTCAACCGCATGCTCCGGCGGAAGATAGGCCAGGAGGATGTACTTGCCGAGCGACGGCCCCGCGCCGGCGCTCGTCACGTACGAGCGGCGTCCCTTCGCATCCGTGAGCGGGGATCCGTCACGGAGCGTGATCGGCTCACGCCCGAGCGGATACCGCTTGACGCCGGCGGAGGAGGTGTGATCGTCGACCGTGAGGGTGCAGAGGATCGCCGCTGGATCCTCCTCGCGGTGGCGCAGGTGCGCCTCCTTGCCGACGAAGTCCTGATCCTTCACCTTCGGCCGCTGCATGCCCGCCTCGACGACGTTGTATTCCGTCTCGAGCTCGGCGCCGTAGGCACGGTAGGCCTTCTCCAGACGTCCCGTCGTTCCGTAGACCCCGATTCCGCAGGCCGTCAGCGAGTGCGGCCGCCCCGCCTCCCAGAGCACATCCCAGAGTCGTGCACCTTGCTCGATCGGAACGTAGAGCTCCCAGCCGAGGTCGCCGACGTAGGAGATCCGCGAGGCGAGGACAAGCTGGGAGCCGACCTCGACCGTGCGGCAACGCCCGAACGCGAAGCCCTCGTGCGAAACGTCGTCCGAGGTGACGCTCGAGAGGATGTCGCGTGATCTCGGCCCCCAGACGCCGATCGTCGTCCACGCGGTCGTCACGTCGACGAGGCTCGCCGAGCCGTCGTCCGGCAGGGCGTCGATGAACAGCTTCCGGTCTGCCATCCCGTGCGCGCCGCCGGTGACGATGCGGAAGAGGTCGTCGCCGAGACGCATGATCGTGAGGTCCGACTTGAAACCTCCGCCCTGGCCGAGCACCGGGGTGTAGATGACGCGGCCGACCGGAACGTCCACCTGAGCGAGTACGGCGTGCTGGAGGGCGTCGAGCGCCCCCGCGCCCTGAACGTCGAAGATCGCAAACGCGGAGAGGTCGAAGATGCCGGCATGCTCACGCATAGCAAGGTGCTCGGCGTTGATGATCGGTGACCACCAACGAGCGTCCCACTCGCCCTCGCGCCGCTCGACGCCGTAGTGCTCGACGAGCGGCGCGTTGACCTCGTACCACTGCGGCCGCTCCCAGCCGACGGCCTCGTAGAACGCCGCGCCGAGCGCCTTCTCCTGCGCGTGCATCGGCGAGATGCGAAGGTCGCGCTCGCTCGACCACTGCTCCGCCGGATGGACGATGCCGTAGGTCTTCGGGAACGCCTCGAAGGCGCGTGCCTTCGTATGCGCGCGCGTCTTCTGGTGGTCGTGGAAGCGGCTTGCGTCGGAGGTGTGAAGGTCGATGTGCGATTCGCCGAGCACCATCCACTCCGCGAGCGACTTGCCGACTCCTGGCCCTTCCTTGACCCAGACGGCGGCCGCAGACCAAAGACCCTTCACCTCGGGCGTCTCGCCGAGGATCGGCATGCCGTCGGGGGTCAGCGAGATTAGGCCGTTGATCGCGTACTTCACGCCGACCGACTCGTCACCGACGATCTCGGGCATCAGGTCGAGCGCGTGCTCCATCTGAGGGCCGAAGTCGGCCTGCGTGAACGGGAACTCCGTGGGCGACAGCGCTGCCTCTTCGACCGACGGGATCTCCTCCGGGTCGTGGAGGATCGAGCGGTGGGCGTAGGAGCCGATCTCGAGGCCGACGCCGTCCTGGCGCTCGTACATGAACACGTCCATGTCGCGGACGATCGGGAACTCGATCGCGCTCGATGACTTCTCGAAGCGCGGCACGGGGCCGACGTCGATCATCTGGTGAACAGCAGGGGTGAGCGGGATGTGCGCACCGGCCATGGCTGCGAGCAGCGGCGTCCAAACGCCGCACGCGATCACGACAACCTCGGCCTCGATCGTGCCGCGCGAGGTGTGCACGCGCTTGATCCGGCCGTGCTCGACGTCCATGCCGCTGACGTCTGTGTTCGCGAAGACCTGCAGCCCGCCGGTCTCGATGCCCTTCTCCCGCATGATCGTTCCCGCGCGCAGCGAGTCGACGACCGAGACTGTCGGGCAATAGAAGCCGCCGAGCAGGATCGACTCGTCGATGTACGGCACCATCTCCTTGATCTCGGCCGGCGTCACGAGCCTCGCCGAATCGACGCCCCATGACTTCGCCGACGCCATCCTGCGGCGGAACTCTTCCATCCGCTCCTCGGTGCGCGCGACCTCGATGCCGCCGCACTCGGTGTTGACGTCCATCTCGATGTACTGGCGCTGCGACTCGAGCGTCAGCTGCGTCATCTCCTTCGAGTGGTCGACCGGGAAGATGAAGTTCGAGGCGTGCCCGGTCGAGCCGCCGGGGTTCGGCAGCGGCCCCTTGTCGATCTGGACGACGTCCGTCCAACCGAGCCGGGTGAGGTGATGGACGAGGCTGTTGCCGACGATGCCGCAGCCGATGACGACGGCTCTGGCACTCGCGGGAAAGGTGCTCATGGGATGGGTCTCCTCGTTCTGATAGTTGTCATATTTGAATACTAGAGAACTGCTCGGATGGCGCGTTCGAAGCCTTCGATGTGGCGGCGCATAACGTCCTCGGCTCGAGGTGCCTCGCCGTCGATGATCGCCTCGAGCAGCTCGCGGTGCTCGGTGACGGCGTCGTCGAGCCGACGTACGCGGTCGAGAGCGAGGAACCAGATGCGCAGGCTGAGCGCGTAGTACTCGTTGAGGGCCGACTCGACGAAGGGGTTGTGGGCGCAGCGGTAGACGTGACGGTGGATGCGCTGGTCGAGGTCTATCAACGCGCGCTCGTCGTGCGCGTCGCGCGGGCCGGGAAGCTCGGCGAGCAACGCTCGGGCGACCTCGCGGTCATCCGCGTTCGCACGCTCGGCCGCGAGGCGGGCGGCGAAGCTCTCGAGCGTGATCCGCGCCTCGGAGAGCGAGGCAAGGTCACCGACCTCGACACGCGAGACGACGATGCCGCGGCGGGGGTAAACCTCGACGAGCCTTTCCTGTGCGAGCGCTCGCAGGGCCTCCCGGACGGGCGTACGGCCGAGTCCGAGGCGCTCCATCAGCTCGCGCTCGCTGATAGGCGAGCCAGGGGCGAGCTCGAGCGTGACGATCAGCTCGCGGATGTCGACGGTCGCGCGCTCGCTGAGCGAGAGCTCCCCGTCAGCGTCGGGGCGCAGGAACGACGGAGATGTGAGAGGAGCAGTTGATATACGAGTTGTATATCAGACCGGGAAGCAGATGCCAACCACGCATCGACCAGGCCGTTCGGCGCCGGGCTAAAGCCCCGCGCCCGCCCCCCCACCCCGAAGCGACCCCCCCAACAGCGAAACCCCGGCGCCCCGGGCGGGGGACGCGTCGCCTCGCGAACGCGAGCCTAC
>JANOFZ010000173.1:0-7638 GCA_031413935.1 Thermoleophilia bacterium
CGTACGTCAGGCGGTGTGCACCGCTCACCGCGGAGCCTCCCAGCTCGAGATCGCTCCGTCGCGAGCGAGCAGCGTCCAGCCGTCGCGACGCAGGGCAGCCTCCGCGCGGTCGGCGCAGTCCGTCGCGAACCATCCGCTCTGCCTGTAGAGCCCGCGGTGCACGGCGACGAAGCGCACGCCAAGCTTCGGCGGGAGCGAACCGGATCCGCACGAGAGGCCGCGCAGGTCGCGCGCGAGGAGCTCGGATGCTCGGGATGCCGTCGTCGAGTACCCCTGCGGCCGCTCGCGCGGCGACTGCCGGGCGTAGGCGAGGTACACGCTGCCGTAGTGCGTTCCCGGCGTGAAGACGGGTAGTTCGAACAGTCGGCCCTCCCCTCGGATCGCCGCATATGCGGCATTGGTGCGATCCGGCGTGACAGCGCCGAAGACGGGAACGCGGACATCGAGCGCGAGGGCGACGAGCAGAGCACCCACGCCGGCTGTGATTACCGAGCGGCTGCGGGCGGTGTTGGCCTTGTGTTGATTCAACACAAAGGCAACGGCAAACCCCACGAGCGCGGCGATCGCCAGGCAGGCGATCGGCATCAGGCGTTCGGGAACGCGTGCAAATCGGAGTGGTGGTAGCGCGCGCCAGAGCGGTTCGTAGAGTGGGACGTTCGCCCCGAGGGCTAGAACGGTCGGCACCACTGCTGCGAGTGCGAGGAACACCGCGAGGCCACGCTGACTCCGGATCGCCCACAACCCGACGAGAGCGAGGATCGGCGTCAGCCACCCGAGGAAGACGTATTCCTCGATTCCTGCGCCGATGCCGCGCGTGAACAGGTCGGAGAGCTCCGCCGAATAGCGGTCGACCTCGGCGAACGCGCGGCCACCACCTGCGACGGATCCCGAAACCACGATCTGCTGCACCGCGATCGCAACCGCGGTGGCAGCGACGACTCCGGCACCCACTTTCCACCACTCGGACCGCGGCACACGAGCCCAGGCGTACCCGAGCGCGAGGATCACGGCGCCCATGGCGAGGTGGATCTGCCCCGAGAGCGGGATCGCTGCGAGCGCCAGGGCGGCCCACACGAACCTCCGCCGCTCGAGCGCGAGCAGAACGGCGGGCAGGAGGAAGGCAATCAGCCCGAGCAGATGCCCCGTCGATTGACCGACCCGGTAGGGCGCGAGCGCGAACACGAGCCCTCCGACGAGCGCCGCAGATCGCACGAGACCAAGAGACCGTAACCACCAGCACGCGACCCCACCGGCCGCGACGACCGAGAGCAGCACGATCAGGTTGTAGGCCCAGATGTTTCCGAGGAGATGCCGCAGCGGCCAGAACGGCGCGCCGAAGAGCCACCCTTGGAGGTTCGGCCCCGCCTTCGCCTCCGGCCGGAACGAGTACGGGTCGACCCAGGGAGCCGCACGGTTCTCGAGCTGATGCCCGGGAAGCCAGAAGGCCCAGCCGAGCTGGAGGTGATCTCCGGCAGCTGCCTCCCCGTAGCCGTCGCTCGGGCGGGCGAGGTAGCGGTCGCCGGCGTACTGCACGGCAGGCCACGTCGCCCAGATCGCACAGGCAACGTAGAGCGCTAGCGCGAGAGCGACGAAGCCGCCGCGATCACCGCGTCGATATCCGGGAGTTCGCTTCGAAGCTGCCATGCGGCCCTGACCGTAACTCCCTCGATCAGGAACGCGCAGCGGGCAGGGACGTCGGCCATTCCGTCGACCTCCCGCGCGACGCCGAATCCGTGCGTCGCTTCACCACCCCAGTCGGAGAGGAGCGGGACGCCTTCGACTCCGAGCGTGTTCGTCCACGCGGCATGTGACCAGGGTGAATCGCGAGAGATCCCGACCGGCCGTACGCCCGCGGCTTCGAGGTCGGCGAGCCGGTCGCGCAGGAGAAAGAGCTCGTTGGTGCAGGTCGTCGACCAGTCGAACGGGTAGAAGCAGAGCAGCACGAGTTCCTCGCCGGCGAGCGCGTCTCGAAGCATGACGGGCCCGGCTCCCGTCTCCACCCAGACCCGGGCTTCAGGAATGCGGTCGCCCGGCTCGAGCACTACGCGGTGACCGGCAGCGTCTCGGTGGCGATCGCGATCTCCTCGACGACCTCGCGGATGTCGCGGTTCGCGTTGAAGATGCGGAGCTGCCGTTCAGCGCTATTGCCGCGGGCGAGCAGCGCCGCGATTCCCTCGAGCTCCCGTTCCGAGCCGAGCTCGCGCGCGTGAGGCTCGAGCTCTCGCACGGTGCGGCGCACGAGCTGAGCGACCGGGATCCTGTTGCGACGTCCCGTCGCGAGATCCATCACCGGTGCCTCGAGCCCGTACCGGGCCGCGAGCCACTTGTTCTCCGTCGTCAGGATGCGGTGGTAGCTCGGGATCTCCTCCCCGGCATCGTGGCGGTCGGAAAGTTGCTTGACCAGTGCCTGGCAGTACGCCGTGATGGCGACCGCGTCCTCGACCCGCGTCACGGCGTCGCAGATCCTGATCTCGAGCGTGCCGAATCGTGGGTGTGGTCGGATGTCCCACCAGATGTGCGAGTAGTCGGCGATACACCCCGTGCGCTCGAGCTGTCCGACTACCTCGGCGTAGTCCGCGTAGTCCCGGAACCGCGGTGGTGGCCCCGAGCGGGGGAACGACGCGAACACCATCTGCCGGCTCGACATCAGCCCGGTCGGTTCGCCACGCCAGAATGGTGAGCTCGCCGATAGCGCGAGCAGGGGTGCGAGCTGCGGCAGCAGGCCATTCATGATCTTGATCGCCTTGTCCGGATCGTCGATCGCGACATGGATGTGCATGCCGAAAATGAGCTCGCGCCGAGCGATGTACTGCAGCTGGTCGACGAGCTGACGGTAGCGATCCTTGGCAGTGATCCGCTGTCGCTCGAAGAGGCTGAAGGGGTGAGTTCCTGCCGACCCGACGCGCATTTCCCTTTCGCGTGCAACGCCACAGACGTAGCCCCGCAGCTTCACGAGCTCGCCCATCACGTCGGCTGGCGTGTGGCATACCGGGGTCGCGATCTCGAGCACCGACTGCATCAGCTCGGGATTGATATATGGCTCGAGCTCGTGTCCCTCGATCGCCGCCAGCACCGTCTCGATGTGCTGGACGAGGTCGAATGAGGCGCCGTCGAGCAGCTGATACTCCTCCTCGACTCCGAGCGTGAACGGATCGCTCTTCCCGAAGCGGTGGTCGAGCACGCTCGGAGCGGCACCTGTTCCGCTCGAGCCCTTGCCGGTGATGTCCGGCGGGATCAGCTGCTTGCTCATCCCACGACCGCCTCGGCCTCGATCTCGACCTTCCAGGCCGGGTCGAGCAGCCCGGTCACGACACAGGTCGTGGCAGGCCGGATGTCGCCAAAAACCTCACCGTGGGCGCGTGCGACATCCTCGAAGTACGCCGTGTCGGTGATGAACAGCCGTGTTCTCACGACGTCCTCGACGCTCGCTCCTGCCTGCGCGAGCGCTCCGGCGATGATGGAGAGGCAGAGCGCTGCCTGCCCGTAGGCGTCCTCGGGGGTCGGGGAGCCGTCCGGGGCAATCGGCGCGGTGCCCGCGACGTGCACGGTCGAACCGACGACGACGGCGCGTGAGTAGCCCGCAACCGGCTCGAACGGCGAGTGTCCCGAGATCAGGCGGCGCTCCATCGCCCGGTAGTATCACTGATCGAACGTGGACGCTCTGAGTCAGATCGACGCCTGGGACGCCCCGTTCGCCGCCGCCGGAGTGACGAGCGCGACCGCAACACTTGCGACTCGCGGCGACACCCTTCGCGCCGTCCGCCTCGCGTCGGTCTCGAAGCCGGTGAGCGCACTCGCGACGCTCGTTGCGGCCGAGGAGGGTGTGGTCGACCTCGACGAACCGGCAGGCCCTCCCGGGGCCACAGTCCGTCATCTCCTCGCGCATGCGTCCGGGCTCCCGTTCGAGGGCACGAGCTCGATCGCGCCACCCGGCCGTCGGCGGATCTACTCCAACGAGGGCTTCGTCGTTCTCGGCGAGCACGTTGCCACGGCCGCCGAGATGCCGTTTGCCGACTATGTCCGTGCGGCCGTCTGCGAGCCACTCGGGATCACGCTCGACACGCAAGGACACCCCGGCAGCGGGATGCATGGTTCTGTCGAAGACCTGCTTGCCTTCGCACGAGAGTTGCTCTCGCCCGCTCTCGTTGCGGGCGAGACCAACGCTGAGATGGTGGCGGTGCAGTTCCCGGGTCTCGACGGTGTCCTTCCCGACTTCGGCCGGTTCAGCCCTCTCGACTGGGGGCTCGGGGTGGAGCTAAAGGGCGACAAGTCGGGTCACTGGTCGGGCGCGCTCACCTCCCCGGCGACGTTTGGTCACTTCGGCGGCAGCGGCACCTTCCTCTGGGTCGACCCGGATCGCATGCTTGCATGCGTCGCGCTCACGACGCGGCCGTTCGGTGAATGGGCGAAGGCCGTCTGGCCGCTCCTCTCGGACGCGGTGATCCGCGAGCACGGCTCCTGATACAACCCATGGCCGTGGCCGATCCGATCATCACGCTCGACGGTGTTTCGAAGACGTTCGGCGCCACCCAGGCGGTCAGCAACGTTTCGTTTCAGGTCATGCCCGGCCGCTGCGTGGGGTGGCTCGGCCCGAACGGATCCGGGAAGACGACGCTGATCCGGTGCATGCTCGGCCTTGCTCGAACGACGACCGGCACGATCACCGTCCGCGGCCACTCCGTCCCGGGTGAGGTTCGCCAGGCGCTGACGCGCGTCGGCGCGATCGTCGAGGAGCCACGCTTCTACCCGTATCTGAGCGGGAAGGCGAACCTCGAGGTAGCCGCGAAGTTCGTCGGCGGGGACGCTGCGACGCGCATCGGTTGGGCGCTCGAGCGCGTCGACCTCACGGATCGCAGCGGGAGCAAGGTGAAGGAGTATTCGCTCGGCATGCGTCAGCGGCTCGGCGTCGCGCGGAGTCTGCTCAACGATCCCGAGCTCCTGATCCTCGACGAGCCGTCGAATGGGCTCGATCCCGCGGGGATCGTCGAGTTCCGTCAGATGATCCGCTCGTTCGTCGAGGAGGACGGCCGCACCGTCTTCATCTCCTCGCACCTGCTCGACGAGGTGCAGAAGATGGCCGACGACATCGCCATCGTGCAGTCCGGCAAGCTCGTGCTTCACGGCTCCGTCGAGCAGCTCGTAGCGGGCGGGCGTCAGTCGATGCGGCTCCGCGTGGATGATCCGATTCGGGCGGAGGAGACGCTCTACCGGCTCGGGCTCGTGACGGGCGTCGAGCAGGGTGAGCACGGCAGTCTCGAGCTCACGGGCGAGCGGATCGACGATGCGAAGGCGATCCTGATCACGCGCTCTCTGGTCGAGGCCGGAATCGGTGTGATCGAGATCGCCCGCGAGAGCGAATCGCTCGAGCAGCGCTTCCTCGAGATCACCTCCGGCATGCCGCTGAACGTCGAAACCGGTGATGCCTCGTGATCTCGGCCACCCTGCGCACGATTACCGGTCGCAAGGGCAGCTTCCGCGGGGGTGCGATCTTTGTGCTCGTGATGGCCATGCTCGTGATCGTCGCGCAGATCGTCATCCACGAGCTTCGTCCCGGCAGAAATCCGTCCATGGGCGGCCAGGAGATGCTCAACGGCGTCGGCGGTGCAGTCTTTCTCTTCGGCGTCATCGTGGCGATCCTGATCGGATCGCTCGCCGGCTCGTATGACGTCGCGCAGGGGACGATGCGCTATCTGGTGATCACGGGTGCGAGGCGCGGGCAGATCTACGCAGCGCGGATCGTGGCTGTCGCCCTGGCTGTGCTCCTCATGCTCGCCGTTCCCCTTGCGCTCGGGGCGATCCTGGCCGTCGCCTTGCCCCATACCGCTGCCGACGGGGTCACGGTGGCGGAGCTCGTCGATTACTTCTGGACGGCGGCGCTCTTCGCCGTCGTCTTCGGGCTGATCAGCATGGGCATCGGCTCGCTCCTGCGCTCTAACGGGCCCGCGATCGCGATCTCGCTCGTCTTCTCGATCGGCTTCACGCCGCTCCTGCTCCTGCTCTATAGCTTCAGCGACACGCTGGGGGACATGACGCTTGCGAGCTCGCTCGACCGGATCAGCGGTGGCGACGATGGGCTGCCCATCGCTGCGGCCGGGGTATCCGTCGTGATCTGGGTGGCAGCATTCGTCGTCGCCGGGGCGCTGCGCGTGCAGCACGACGAGTACTGAGCGCCGTCGAGCGCTACTCGTCGTCGGCGTAGAGCGGCCGCAGCAGCTCGTTGAACGTCGCGTGATCGCAGCTTGCGACGACGCAGGTCGTCATCGCGGTGATGGTCGCGGTGCGCTCGATGCCCATCAGCGGCGCAACCTCGCCGAAGGTCTCACCCGGCCGCATGATGCCTCTCGCGCCCCGGCCCTCCTGTGTGACGCCGGCCATGCCGGAGAGCAACACGTAGAAGCGGTCGGTGCTCTCGCCCTCCGTCACGATCCGCTTTCCACCCGCGAACTCCTCGCGCACCATCCGCACGGCGAGCTTCGCAATCGTCTCACCCGGGAGCGAGCCGAACAACCCGATCCGCTGGAGCTCGGTGACCGATGCGGGGACATGACGTGGACTCATGACCGTACGGTAGCGACGGCCGTTTCGACCCCGAAAACGCAGCGAGCCGGCCCGAAGGCCGGCTCGCTACGCAGGGTGGTTTGTCGGTCACAGAGGCTACGCGGCGGTGATGCCGAGCGTGCGCTCGATCGCGCCCTTGGGCTGCGCGCCGATCACCGAGACGGACGGCTCGCCGTCGCGGAACAGGATCATCGTGGGGATCGAGGCGATCCCGAAGCGCTCGGCGAGCTCGCGCTCCTCGTCGATGTTCACCTTGACGAGCTTCAGCGCACCTGCCTGCTCCTCGACGATGCGGTCGAGGACGGGGGCCACGGCGTGGCATGGGCCACACCACTCGGCCCAGAAATCAACGAGTACCGGGACATCGCTCTGGAGTACTTCCTGTTCGAATGTGTCGTTCTTGACTGCAGTTGCCATTGGATCCTTTCGGGTTCTTCGTGGAGCTGATCTGTGTCGGAGCTACCGCGAAATCGTTACTCAGAAGTTGTGTTCACCCCATTACAACGAAGGGCCGCCTCGGTGTGTTCCCTAGAATCCCGTGATGTTCGCACCCCTTCCGGACAAACCCGACCATGACGCGCTCGAGCGGGAGAACCTCGCGCTGTGGGAAAGCAAGGCGACGTTCGCCCGGTTGCGGGCACAGAACGCCGAGGGGCAGCGCTTCAGCTTCTTCGACGGCCCGGTGACCGCGAACAAGTCGCTTGCGGTTCATACGTCGTGGGGTCGAACGCTGAAGGACGTCTTCCAGCGCTACAAGGCGCTCCGCGGATACCACCAGCGCTACCAGAACGGGTTCGACTGCCAGGGTCTCTGGATCGAGGTCGGCGTCGAGCGGGAGCTCGGTCTCAATTCGAAGCGGGAGATCGAGGAGTTCGGTTTGGCCGAGTTCTCGCGCCGCTGTCGCGAGGTCGTCGTCAAGTCGGCAGAGGAGATCACGGAAGGATCGATCAGGCTCGGCCAGTGGATGGACTGGGGCCGCGACTACTTCACGTTCTCCGACACGAACATCGAGTACATCTGGAAGTTCCTCTCGATCGTCCACGAGAAAGGGTGGCTCTTCAAGGGGCATCGAGCGACCGA
>JANOFZ010000174.1:0-7131 GCA_031413935.1 Thermoleophilia bacterium
AGGGAGGACAGATCCTCACCCTGACCATGAGTGACATCAGCGCCACGCGCGGCGCACAGACATTGAACGCGGTGGTCGACGAATACCTCACGGTCACCCGCGAATTGCAGCAGACGCAGACGGGTGAATACTCCGTCGCACTGCGCGAACAGCTGCGCGTCGCCGCCACCCGCCTGCGCGCGGCAGAGCAAGTGCTGCAGTCGGTGCGCTCGGCGAACATCACCAGGCCAAGTCAGGCCAGTGACGGCTCGGTCGGCCCCATTGTCGGCGAATACTTCAACAAGCGGGCGCGACTCGACGCGCTCCGCCGAGACCGGACATCGCTGGAGCGACTGGTGCAGGCCGGCAACCCCGTCAGCGTCGAGGGGCTGCTCGCGCTTCCCGCGGTTTCGCAGGCGAACACGCCGCTGGGGGAAGCCTTGCAGGAGCTACGTGAGCGGCCCCTCGGAGCTGGGGTGAGGCTTGAGCCTCACCCCTTCCGCAGGCTAGCCGAGCAGCAGTTCGGCGATCTGCTCGCCCACGAGCACGGCCGGCAGGTTCGTGTTCGCCCGCGGAATCACCGGCATCAGCGAGCAGTCCGCGACGAGCACTCCTTCGAGCCCGCGCACGCGGCCGGCGCCGTCGCAGACCGCGAGTGGATCGGTCTCCGCGCCCATCGCGCAGGTGCCGACCGGGTGGAAGTAGTGAGCGTGGTACTCGGAGACCGGACGGTCGAGGCTCGGCGTGATCTCCGGGCCGATCAGCTCCCGCAGCGACTCGGAGGCGGCGAGCGCTCTCGCCCACTCGATCCCCTCCTCGATCACGGCCAGGTCGGTGCCACCTGGATCGGTGAGGTAGCCGTGGTCGATCCTGGGTGCAGCCTCCGGATCGGTTCCGGTGACGTGGAGCGAGCCGCGCGAGAGCGGCTCCATCGCAGAGACGGCAAGCGCCACCCTCCCGGCGAGGAGGCTGTGCTCCTGGGCTGCGACCGGGAAGACGTGCAGGTCGTACGGCCCGGTCGCGCGGCTCGAGCGGAGCTTCCCGAGCGTCTGCTCCTCGGGCGTGAAGCGAACGGCGGACGACTCCGCGAGCAGGCTCCGCAGCCGCTCCGACCCCGCGAACTCGACCTCCGCGAGTGGATGGTCGTGCAGATTGCGCCCGACCCCGGGTAGGTCGACGAGCGGCTCGATTCCGGCGGTGCCAAGGAGCGCCGGGTCGCCGACGCCCGAGCGCTGCAGGATTGCCGGGGTGCCGTAGGCGCCGGAGGCGAGCACAACCCTGCCTGCCTCGATGCGCATCTCCTCGCCGTCGCGCCGCACGGTTACCTCCACGCCGGTTCCGGTCGCGACAAACCGGTCACAGATCGCCCGATCGAGGATCGTCAGGTTGGCACGAGCACGTGCCGGGTCGACGTAGGCGAACGAGGCGTTGAACCTGACGCCGGCTTCGATGTTGACCGGCTCGATCCCGAAGCCGACGCCACCGTCGAGGTCATCGAGGTCGTCCGCCCGCGGGACACCGAGCGAGGCCGCCGCGTCGAGGCAAGCGCGGTGGAACGGCCCGACCTCGTTGTCCTCATAGGTGCGCACGCGCATCCGTTTCAGCGCTCGTGCGAGGGCGGGCCGCACCGACACGGCGCTCCAGCGGTCGTCGCCGGTGAGCGCCGCCCAGCCGTCGTAGTCCTCGGGGCAGCCGACAGCGACGACGCAGCCGTTATGCGAGGAGCATCCTCCGATGACGCGGGCGCGCTGAAACGCGATCGGCTCGCGTCCCGCGAGAGGCCCGCTGTCATAGCCCCATTCGTGCGACGTGACGAGCGCGCCACCGTCGAGCAGATCGGCGGGCCAGAGCCCCGATGTCCGAGCGCCGTAGTCCGGCCCGGCCTCGACGAGAATCACCCGCGCGTCGCTCTCTGCGGCGAGACGACCGGCGACGACACAGCCCCCACTCCCGCCGCCGACGACGAGGACGTCACATGCGAGTCGGGCTGTCACGCCTCGAGGTTATCGCGAGAGCGACCCGTACTGTTCCGGTCGCCGGGTCGAGAAGAGGCCGAAGGTGAGCCAGTCCCGGCGCTGGTCGAGGTCGAGATCGGCGACGAGCACGGCCGGCGCGTCACGCGGAGCCTCGACGACGATCCGGCCGTACGGGTCGGAGATGAATGAGGAGCCGTAGAACGTGAGTGGCCCTTCGGTGCCGATGCGGTTGATCGCAACCATGAACGTCGCGTTGGCTAGTCCGTTGGCGGCGATCATCTGCCGCCAGAGTGGCTGCGAGTCGAAGTCGTCCAGGTGCGGCTCGGAGCCAATCGCAGTCGGGTAGACGAGAATCTCGGCTCCGGCGAGCGAGTAGATCCGTGCGAGCTCGGGGAACCACTGATCCCAGCACGTCGGGAAGCCGAATCGTGCGTCTCCGACGTCGATCACGGGGAATCCCGTGTCGCCCGGGGCGAAGTAGTGATCCTCGTGGTAGAAGGGGAAGGCGGGAATGTGCACCTTGCGCGTACGCGCGAGGAGGCGCCCGCCGGGCTCGACGGCGATCGCCGTGTTGAAGCCCTGGCCTTCCGGGTCGTTCTCGTAGAGCGATGCGTGCACGGCGGCTCCGACCTCGGCCGCCATTGCGCGGGCGAACGTCGCTGTCGGCCCTGTCTCGACGTCCTCGGCCGCAGCGTTTGCGGTCTCCTGATCGTCGGGCGTGATCGCGAAGTAAGGCGAGAGCGTCAGCTCCTGGAGGCAGATGACGGTCGCTCCCTGCTCGGCCGCGATCCGGATTCCCTGTGCCAGCGTCTCGCGATGCGCTTCGGGATCGGGATCCCAGGCGCACTGGACGGCGGCCAGACGGAGCGCGGGGCGGCCGCTCGGCTCGTCCATCCGAGCAGGCGAGGGAAGCGTTTCACCGACGCGTGAGATCACCTGGAAGTCGGTCACGAGACCACTCCAGCCACCGGTACCTGCTGGGTAATGCAATGGGGCCCGCCGCCGCCGTACGAGATGATGCGGCCGGGGACTCCGACGACCTCCCGATCGGGAAAGGCAGAACGAATGATGGAGAGCGCCTCGTCGTCCATCGGGTGGTCTGCGATCGGAACCACGACGCCTCCGTTCGCGACGTAGAAGTTGACGTAGCTGACCATCAGCTCCTCGCCGTCGAGATCGAAGTACGGCAGCTGTGGCAGCTCGATCACCTCGAGTCCGCGGCCCGCAGCATCGGTCTCGCTCCGCAGGATCTCGAGATTCTCGGCCATCAGGTCGAAGTTCGCATTCGCGGGGTCCTCACACGTTTGTGCCACGACGACGCCCGGTCGGACGTACGTGCAAACACCGTCGACGTGGCCGTCGGTATGCGAATCCTCGAAGTGCCCGTAGCGCAACCAGATGATCTTCTCGACGCCGAGACAGCGCTTTAGCTCGGCTTCGATCGCCTCTCGCGTCAGCCCGGGATTGCGATTCTTGTGGAGCAGGCACTGCTCGGTGGTGATCAGCGTCCCCTCGCCATCGACCGTCAACGAACCGCCTTCCAGCACCATCTCGGAGACGATCCGCTCGATCCCGAGTACGTCGAGGATCGCCTCGCCGCTCGCCGCGTCCTTGTCGTAGGGCAGGAAGCGCTCGCCCCACGAGTTGAAACGGAAGTCGACGCCCGCTCGTCGCCCGTCGTCGGCGAGAACCATGATCGGGCCCGAATCGCGAACCCACGAGTCGTCGATCGGAATCTCAACGATCTCGACGGCGGCCGAGACGAGTCGGCGCGCGTCGTCGACCTGGCCCGGGTTTACAACCAGGGTGAGTGGCTCGAACTGGACGATTGCGTTCGCGGTTGCGGCGAACTCGCGCTTTGCTTCCTCGAAGTGCGAGCCCCAGAGGTCAGCGCGGGTCGGCCAGGCCATGAGGCAGCGATCGTGCGTCCCGAACTCGGCCGGCATACGCCAGCGCGGGCGATCATTGGTTTCGGCTGATGGTGTCATGGTGAGCATTAAAGCACTGACTGAATTTTTAGTCAAGCTAGAATTTGCTGTAGATTCGTGTCGTGGTCAGCCAGAAGCAAGCTCCGATGACCGATCGCAAGCGAGCACTGCTCGACTCGACCGTCCGCGTGATTGCGCGCAAGGGCGTGCGCGGCCTTCGCGTCGAGGAGGTCGCGAAGGACGCCGGCGTATCAGTGGCGCTGATCTATCACCATTTCGGCGACCGCTCGACGCTGCTCCAGAGCGCCCTCCTCCACGTCGGGCAACGCGCCCACGAGTACACGCGTCCGATCACGGCGGGCGATGCCCGAGCCGCGCTGCTCGCGACGGTGCTCGGCGAGATCCAGGATGACGAGGGAATCCGTGACAACTCCGCGGCCTGGGGAGAGCTTCGAGACGCCGCGATCTTCGACGAGAGACTTCGCCCCACACTCGAGGCGCAAACCCGCGAGTGGGTCGACGACCTCGCGGACATCGTCCGGCGTGGACAGACAGACGGATCGCTGGCGGCTGATCTCGACGCGGCCGCGATCGGGGAGCGACTGACCGCCGTTGTCGAAGGGCTGAGTAGCCGCTGGCTCGCCGGGCTGATCACGACCTCGGAGGCACACGCGCTGCTCGTGGGGGCAGTGGCAGGAGAGTTGCACGAAGGGTAGTGCCGCGTGTCTCGGCACTGCGGGCGGGACAGGTCCCGCCCCTACGCCCCGAGACCGTCCCGCAGCACCACGTGGGCTCGTTGGGATGTACTGCAACACCGCAAGCGCATCACGGTCAGTGGCAGGCCACGCCGTGCGACGGCTTGTTCGGCGGCACATCGAGTGACGGGTTGCGGTCGAAGAACCCGAACGGCTTCAGCCAGAACGAGACGACGTCCGCCGGCATCACGGGCCACTCCTCCGGCCGCGTCACGTGGTGCAGGCCGAAGACGTACCAGAGCACGACGTCGGTGTTCTCGATCGAGCGATTCGCAGCCGTCCAGGCGGGAAGGCCCGTATCCTCCGCCGCCTGCACGGGGAACTCGCCGCACGGCCAGCGCTCTTCCTGCGCAAAAGGCGTCACCCAGAGCGAATGCTCGATCACCTGGGCGCGCTTGAGGACGGGGCTCGACGGGTCGAACATCGGCGGGAAGGCACCACTCGGGACGAGCTTGTACCCGACCGGCATCCCGAAGCCGTTCGCGACGTCCTCGTTGACGACCTTCCAGGCCCGCTGCGTGCTCCAGTCGTAGTCCTGCTTGCCCTCCTCCTCGGTGCGGAGCGGTGTGCTGCGCTGCACGATCGCGAGGCCGTATGGATTGTCCGGCCCCATCGGGGGCAGCTCGGATTCGGTCGCGACCACCGTGTTCTTCTCGCCGTCGACGTCGAGGTCGAGGCGCGCCACGATGAAGTGCTGGTGGGTCGGCGCATAGGTCTGCTCTGCGACCTGGGTGCCGTACGGCGGCTGCTGGCCGACCGGGTACTTCGCCGTCACCATGATCCCGGTGGCGCGCACCTCGCATTCGATGTTGCCGTCCTGGTAGAAGCGCCAGTAGACGATGTAGTCGTAGTTCGCAACGACGGCGTGGAACGAGACGACGAAGCGTCGCATCCTTCGCACCTCCGATCCGGAGACCGGGTCGACGTGCTTCCAGAGGACTGCGTTGTCCTCCTCGTGGATGCAGATCGCGTTCTTGATCGTCCGCGGCACACCCTGCGAGTCGTGGGTGACGGCGTCGAGGTAGGTGATCTCGCCCAGGCAGTCGCATCCGAGCTCGAGCGGCACCGTCATGAAGCCGAGGCCCCATTCGCCGACGTCGAATGCGGTGCGCCGGTAGTGGTCGGTCGACGGATCGCGGTACGGGACGACCATCTCGGCGAGCGAGAGTCGATGGGCGACCGGCCGCACGCGGCCCCCATCCTCGTATCCCACCGTGTGGAGGACAAGCCCCTCGCGGTAGTTGAAGCCAACCCGGAGCGACCAGTTCTGCCAGCGGAGCAGGTTCCCCTCGAGCGTGAACGACACGCCTTCGGGCTGGACGATCTCGAGGGGCCGCAGGTCGTCGCGCAGCTCCTGCCCCGGGACGAGCTTCGGCACGTACTCGCCCATCGTCGCCGGAGCGTCGACGACAAAGGTGTCTTCGAGCTCGAGGAGCTCCATCGCGTTGAGATCGATGATCGCATGCAGCCCGTTGACGGGATTTGCGTACGGGTTCGCCTCCGTCGAGCCGCGATGCCAGAAATCGGCCCAGCCGATCCTCCGACCGCGATACGCGTCCGGGATCAGGTGGTGCCCGTAGTTCCAGACGTCGGCGATGACGAGATCCAGGTCGGTGATTCCACGGGCGCGCAGTGCGTCGACGATCTGGACGTCTTTCCGAAGCGCCTTGTCGCAGTCGTGGAACTCGTCCACCGTCATGTTCGGCTGCGTCCCCGACGGCAGCTCCTCCCAGCTCACGCTTCCGTCGACGAGAGCCACGTGCGCGCGATAGGCCTTGCCGCCCTCGCAGTTCCAGCAAATCACATGCGCCACGCGCTCGATCGGATCGCCCTGGTTGAATCCCGCGACGACCTCCTTGCTCGGCTCCCGGAGCTCGATCGACGCGAAGCGCCAACGTCCGCCGTCCCCGACGTGCGCTCGCACTGACTGAGCTGCGATGCCCGTCTCTTCCACCGACAGTGGGTCGAGTGGGTGCGCCGTTGCGTTCGCTCCCTGCCCCACTCCTGACCTCCTGTTCGTCGGCCGCTGACCGAATGCGGCAAGCACCGCCTCGGAGATGATCCGTGAACCGCCGCCCCCACGCAACCGTGTACCCTCAGGCGCGCTTACCGACCGAGCCACCCCCGACGGTAGAAGTAGCCCAGCACGATCGTCAGCGTCACGACCTCGAGGCCGATACCGAAGGCGAGGAACCCTGCGAGACCGCCCGTGTGCTCCACGAGCCATTCGAGGTTCTGCCCGAAGAAGCCCGTGAGGAACGTCAGCGGCATGAAGATGGTGGCGATGATCGCCAGCTGCTTCATGACCACGTTGAGCCGGTTGGAGACCGTCGATAGATAGACGTCCATCGCACCCGTGAGGAGGTCGCGGTAGGTGTCGATCATGTCGCCGATCCGGATCAGGTGGTCGTAGACGTCGCGAAAGTAGCGTTGATCGTCGGCCGTCATGCCCGGGAACGAATCGACGCCGACAACGATCGAAGAGAAGAGGTC
>JANOFZ010000175.1:0-11453 GCA_031413935.1 Thermoleophilia bacterium
CGCGATGCGCAACGATCGTTCGATCGCAGCGGCGATGACGATGAAGACGAGGGACGCGAGGCCGTAGCGGACGGTCGAGAACGCGAGCGGCTGGAATCCGTGAGTGAGGATATAGCGGCTGACGGTGAGGTTCAGCGCCCACAACACGATTGCCGAGAGCAGCATCACCTCGACGGACGTAGGCCTGCGCATCTCCCCGACGCTAGTCGTTGGGCTAGTCTTGAGGCGCGATGACCGACCCGACCGTTGACGACATCGAGGCTCTCGTCGGCCCGGCAACACCCCACTTCGCCTTTCAGATCAGAGCGCGCGTGCGGGAACTGATCGCCGATCTTCCCTCCGACGATCCCGTCCGCCGTTTGGGCGAGTCGAAGATCGCCATGCTGGACGATCTCGGGCACGCCTCCTCGAAGGCCGAGAACGACGCACCCGAGGAGCCTCGCACCCGGATCGGCTGGGACGAGATCCCTTCGTCGGCGCCGGTCACCCGGCCGCTTCCGCGTACGGGTTGACGAGCACACCGTTGAGGAGCGCAGCCTGATGGGACGGTCAGTCCTGATCACCGGCGGCTCGCGGGGGATCGGCAAGGCGATCGCGCTTCGGCTCGCCCGGGAAGGCGCGACGAGGGTGGCGATCGGCTACATGCGGTCGGACGCTGCAGCGGAGGAGACGGCGGCCGAACTGCAGGCGCTGGGAGCAGAGCCCGTCCTCGTACGCGGCAACGTCACCTCCGACAGAGTCCTGGAGCAGATTGCCGAACTGGGCCCACTCGACGTCTTCGTCCACAACGCGGCGACAGGCGTGATCCGGCCGGCTCTCGAGACGGAGGACAAGCACTGGGACTGGACGCTCAACGCGAACGCGCGAGCCTTCCTCTCGCTGAGCCGCGTGATCGCGCCCTCGATGCCGGCAGGGTCCTCGATCGTGGCGATCTCGAGCCTCGGCTCGATCCGCGTCCTCGACAACTACGCTCTCGTTGGCACGTCGAAGGCCGCGCTCGAATCACTCGTCCGCTACCTGGCCGTGGAGCTCGGCCCAGCGGGCATCCGCGTCAACGCCGTCTCGGGCGGCGTCGTCGACACGGGAGCGCTCGACCACTTCCCGAACCGCGAGGAGATGCTCGAGATGGGCTCCCACAACGCGGCCGGACGGATGGTCCTGCCGACCGACATCGCGGGCGTCGTCGCGTTCCTCGCCTCGTCGGACTCCGACATGATCCGCGGCCAGACGGTCATAGTGGACGGCGGATTCTCGTTGACCGCGTAGCTGAGCCCACTGCCGCGCCCTTGTGACACATTGTCACTAGCCGAGCGGTACGCGGTAGCTGTCGACGACCTCTTCGAGTAGCTCGTCGAGCGTTCCCTGGACTCCCTTGAGCGCGGCGGTGAACGGGGACGGTGCGACCGGATCGAGAGCGAGCTCGAGGCGTCGCGTCGCCGCCCCGATCCCGTCCAGCCGGGCCGGTGAGGCGAGTTGTGGCGGCACTCCGATCGTGCGCTGGAGTGCGCGAACGGCATCCTCGGCCTCGTCGATCCCTTCCGGATTCTCGGTCAGCCGAAGCGCGACGAGCTGCGACAGCAGTTCGTCGAGGTCGCCGCCTACCGCCGACTCCTCGGCGATCTCGCAGAGAGCAGCAATCGAGACCGCATCCTTGACGTCGCGACGGTCGACGACCGCGGCACCCTCGTCATCGAGCACGAGCCACGAGCGAGCGCCGTCAGGCGTCTCGAAGGCGCAGAGGTACGCACGGAATCCCGGCGTCGGCTCGGCCGGAAGAACCGCGCTCACCGCTCCGTCGTCGGGCGCGAAGTTCTCGGCGAGCGTGGCGATGCGCTCGAGGTCGGCGAGCAGCGTCACCACCCAAGGATAGAGATCCGTGGCAGGGTAGGAAGGTGTCCGAACGTCGCGACCACGCCCGAGCCCTCTTCGCGCCCCTCGGCCCGACCTATGACCGGGTCGGAGCGACCCTGTCGTTCGGACAGGATCCGCGCTGGCGCCGCGCGATGGTGCGCCGCGTCCCGCGAGACGGTGGAACGGTGCTCGACGTGGCGACCGGAACGGGTCTCGTCGCCGAACGACTCGTGGCCGCCGGCCACCGTGTGACGGGACTCGACCAGAGCGCCGACATGCTCGCACTCGCCCACAAGCGGTTCGGCGACGCAGTCGCTCTCGTGCAGGCGTCTGCCACCGAGCTTCCGTTTCCCGATGCCTCGTTCGACCACCTCACGTTCACCTACCTCCTCCGCTATGTCGACGATCCTGCCGTCACTCTGGCCGAGCTCGCGCGGGTCGTTCGACCGGGCGGAACGATCGCGAATCTCGAGTTCTGCGTGCCTCGTTCAGCCTGGCGGCCGCTCTGGGATCTCTATGTCGGCATCGGGCTTCCGGCGGCCGGTCGGCTGGTATCGCGAGGCTGGTACGACGTGGGCCGCTTTCTGGGCCCGTCGATCCGGGAGTTCTACGAGCGTTGGCCGCTCGAGCACCAACTCGAGCTCTGGCGAGAGGCCGGCATCACCGATGTCCGCGCGCGCCGGATGAGTCTCGGAGGCGGGGTGGTGATCTGGGGGATCCGGGGATGAAACCGACGTTCTACGCGCTCGACCGGGGCGGTTGGCGCGACTACGTGACGCTCCTGCACCTCCCCTATACGGCGTGGCATCTCTCCTACGTCGTCGTCGGTGGCTGCCTCGCAGCCGGGGTCGCGTGGGGCCGACTGGGACTGACTGTCCTCGCCTTCTTCCTCGCGATGGGCATCGGTGCCCATGCGCTCGACGAGCTCGCGGACAGACCGCTCGGGACGGCTATCCCTTCATCGGTTCTCGTGATCCTCGCTGTCGTCTCGATCGTCGCAGCCTGTGCGATCGGCATGGCCGTAGCCGTCGGCTTCAGTCTCTGGATCCTGCCCCTCATCGCGATCGGGGCGTTCCTCGTTCCGGCCTACAACCTCGAGCTGTTCGGCGGCCGCTTCCACTCGGACATCTGGTTTGCCGTCTCGTGGGGGGCGTTCCCGGTCGTGACCGGCTACGTCGCCTGTGAGGGAACACCCCGTCTCGTCGCCCTGGTCGCCGCCGGGTGGGCAACGGCACTGTCCCTGGCCCAGCGACGGCTCTCGACACCGGTGAGGCGGGCGCGCCGCGACGTCGTCTCGGTCGCCGGCGAGATCGGCCTCGCGGGCGGCGACCGGGAGCCGATCACGCGAGAGCTCCTCGTGTCCGCTCCGGAGAGTGCGCTGCGGCTCCTTACGGTCGCGACCGTTCTGATCGCCGCCGCGCTCGTCGTCGTTCGCCTATAGCGTTCCGGCGTGGCCGTCTGGATTCTCGTCGCTTGCCTCGTCGCCGCGCTCGCTATCGCGTTCGGCCTCTGGCTCGCGCTCCGCAGAGCTCGTGCCCGCTCAACCACCACGGCGGTGCTCGCTGCGGAGGCACGCACCCAGGTTGCCGCAGTTGTTGCGGAAGAGACGGCAAAGCATGCCGAGGAGGTCAGACGGACGCTCGCGCGCGAGCGCGCCGACACGATCTCGCAGCTGGCAGCAGAGGAGCGACGTCTTGGAGAGGAACGGCGTGCCACGTTCCTCGAGCGCGAACGACGAGCCGGAGAAGCTCTCGCAGACACACTCACCGACGTCGAGCGACGTCTCGATGAGCGTCTCCAGGGGGTCGCCGACGACCTCGATCGATCGCAGCGACACATCGAGGCGCAGCTCGCCAACCTGACGCAGCGGCAGCAACAGGCGGTCGCGGAAGTCGAGGCGCGGATCGACCGGGACGCGGCCGAGCTCGGGTCGACGAACGACGAGCAGCGCCGGGCGGTGATCAGGCTCCGCGAGGAGCTCGAGCGCGCGGCCGCGTCGGCCGTGAGTGAAGCGCTCGACGATCTCGAATCACAGACCGTCGAACGGCGGCGGTCGATCGACGAGATCACCGAGCGGCTACGCACGCGCGAGGCAGCAATTGCCGAGGGCATCGATCAGGCCGAGACCGACGCCCGGGCACGGCTCGAGCTGACGCTGATCGAGTTCGAGCGACGGCAGACCGAGCGGCTCGAGCGAGTGACCGAGCGCGAGATCGAGAGGCACGCCCAGCTCGCGGCAACCGCATTCGACGAGCGGATGCGCGAGGTACGGGAAGAGGCGGCTACGAAGCTCGGGCGGGAGCTCGATCATGCAGTCGATCTGATGATGCGCGAGGAGCTTGCGCGCCGGCTCGAAAGTCGCGAGTAGGAGGCTCTTCGGTTCCAACCATTCGTGGAAGGGATCGTCTAAGCGATCACGAATCCCCCGGGCACAGATGGCAGAGATCACCGAAACCCACATCGAGCAGGACACCGAGCAGGCCAGGGTCGAGAGCTGGCGTCTGCACGTGCTGATCGAGGCCGGATTCCCTCTGCCTCTCGCCGAACAGCTTGCCGCGAGCGATGCGGATCTCCACACGTGCTCCGACCTGCTCCGCCAGGGCTGCACGCCGCTCACTGCCGCGCAGATCCTTTTGTAGGAGCGGGACCTGTCCCGCTCTGTTCCGCCCACCCCGCCGTCTACGCTGCCGTGGTGAAAGTCGAAGCCACATTGCACGGTGATCGCAAGGTCTTCAGTGTCTCCGCGTTCAACGAGGGGATCGGCATCTACCTCGGGCGGCTCCCGACGTTGTGGGTGGAGGGTGAGGTGATCGAGTTGCGGCGAAACGACGCCTGGGCGTTCGTCTTCTTCACGCTCAGGGACCCGGCGAGCGGTGCGTGCCTCAGCGCAACGATCCCGCGTCGTCGGTTCGATGCCCTCGAGCTTGCACTGGCCGACGGTGAGCGCGTGCTCGTGGAGGGCAAGGCCGAGATCTATGCGGCCAAGGGCGCGCTCAGCTTTCGTGCGGTCACGATCGAGCGACTCGGGCTGGGAGATCACCTTGCCGCAATCGAGCGCCTCAAGCGCGTCCTCGCTACCGAGGGGCTGTTCGCGGCCGAGCGGAAGCGCCCCCTCCCCCGGTTCCCGCGTGCGGTCGGCGTCGTGACCGGTGCAGATGCCGCCGCCCGGGGAGACGTCCTGACGGGAATCCGGTCACGCTATCCGGCCACGCATATCGTCATCACGGAGGCGCGCGTGCAGGGTGCGGCCGCGCCGGAGTCGATCGCCGCTGCACTGAAACGAGTCGCGGCGCACCCTGCGGTCGACGTCGTCATCGTCGCCCGGGGCGGCGGTAGCTTCGACGATCTGCTGCCGTTCAGCAGCGAGGTCGTCGTGCGGGCGTTCGCCGGGTGTCCCGTTCCCGTCGTCTCTGCCGTCGGCCACGAGCAGGACACGCCTCTCTGCGATCTCGCCGCCGACGTCCGGGCCTCGACCCCGACTGCGGCCGCTCGCCTCGTGGTCCCGGATCTCGGCGAGCTGCAGGCAGCGCTGGGACGTCAGCGGGCGCTGCTCGACAGCTCCGGCCGTCGTTCTCTCGCCCGGGAAAGGGAGCGGCTGAACCGCAGCTACGACCGCCTCAGGAGGGCACCCTTGGTTCTGTTCGAGCGCCGGCGCGTCTCACTCGACCACGCTGCGGCACGGCTTCAGGCGCTCTCACCGCACGCGACACTCACCCGTGGCTACGCGATCGTGCGATCTGGCGGCACCGCTCTCCGCGACGCGGCGGGAGTCGCTGCGGGGGAACGCGTGGAGATCGAACTGGCGCTCGGTGGCCTGACGGCAACGGTCGAGGAGATACAGTCATGAGCGGCGGCGAGGAGACGTTCGAGGCACTCAGGCTCGAGCTCGAAGAGATCGTCGGCAAGCTCGAGCGAGGAGATGTCGCGGTCGACGAAGCGATCCGACTCTGGCAGCGCGGCGAGGAGCTTCACCGCCGCTGCGCCGCGCTTCTCGAAGCGGCGGAGGGCCGGATCGAAGAGCTGGCTGCAAATACAGATGACACGGGCACTCCGGATCTGTAAGGTCAGCACATGCCTCAGCCATCCGTAGATCTCATTCGAGCTGTACCGCTGTTCTCGGACCTCGACGATAAGACGGCGGCACGCCTCGCAGGCGAGTTCGTCGAGCGCCATTTCGACGAGGGAGCTTCGATTGCCACGGAGGGATCGGACGGGCTCAACTTCTTCATCGTGGCAAGCGGCGAGGCGTCGGTCAGCGTGCAGGGCAAGGAGGTCGGAAGCCTCGGGCCTGGCGCCTCGTTCGGCGAAGTCGCCCTCGTGGACCGGTACGCACGCACGGCAACCGTCGTCGCGACGACACCGATGGTCGCGTACGCCCTCCCGGTCTGGACCTTCCGACCATTCGTCGAGGAGCGCCCCGAGCTTGCGTGGAAGCTTCTCGAGACGCTCGCGGTGATGCTTCGCGTCGCCCAGTCGCGCTAGTGCACCGTCCGGGGAAATAGAGCCCGGTGGCCCGAGGGCCGAATGCCGAGCCGTCCGACGCAGAACTCGTCGCAGGCTGCCGGCAGGGTGATCCCGCCGCCTGGAACGCTCTCGTCGAGCGCTTCTCCCGCTACGTCTCCGCGATTGCGACCCAGGCGTTCCGGCTGTCGCAGCACGATGCCGAAGACGTCTTTCAGGACGTCTTCGCAAAGGCCTTCGAGCGACTTGGCTCGCTCCGCTCCGATGATGCGATTCGCCCCTGGATCGGTCAGCTGACCCGCAACTGCTGTCTCGACCTGCTGCGATCATCGAGTCGCGTCGTGCTGGTGGAGGAGCCCGAAGAACGAGTCGCAGACGAGGTGATCGCGAAACTCGACGAGGCGATGACCGTGCGCGCCGGCCTCGCTCAGCTCGGTGAGGAATGCCGGGAGGTTCTCGACCGGTTCTTCTGTCGTGACGAGAGCTACCGTACGATCGGCTCCGCCCTCGGAATCCCCGCAGGGACGATCGCGAGCAGGATTTCCCGCTGTCTCGGTCATCTTCGCTCCGAGCTCGATGGAAGCAACCAGCAGAGGGAAGAAACATGACCCCATCTCCGTCAAGTGAGTAGGTGATCAAGATGACGACATACAACGAAGAGCAGCTCGGCGAGCTTCTCCGCCTGCTTCCCCCGGCCCCTACGGGGTGGGTGATCGCAGCGCAGGAGTTGCCGATGGCACGCGTTCAACTCGATGCGCTCGTCGAGCGCGCCGAGGCAGACGCCGCCTTCCGGGCCTCCGTTGTGGCCGATCTCGAGGTGGCGATCCGCGCCGCCGGTATCGAGCCGAGCCCCGTCGTCGTCGAGCACCTGCGCAAGCGCCTCGCCCGGTGACAGCACCGGCCGAAGACCGTGCCGCCGTCGCTTCCGCGCTCGGCACGAACGCTCTCGATGCGTTTCTGGACGAGCTCGAGGCACCCGCACCTTCCCCGTGCGGTGGCACGGCGGCAGCGGTAGCGGCCGCGATGGCGGCGGCGCTCGTCACGATGGTTGGGCGTGGTTCTGCCGACTGGGCCGACGGAGCAGGCATCGCCGCTCAGGCGCAAGCCCTACGCCACCGTTTGACGGCACTCGGGGGCGACGATGCCGCGGTCTTCGCGCAGGTCCTCGCGACGATGCGGGATCGCTCGGGCACGCCGGCTCAGCGCGACTTCGTGCTGGGAGCGGCGCTCCTCCGCGCGGCCGATGTGCCGCTCCAGATCGGCGAGGCCGCCGCCGACGTCGCCGAGCTCGCGGCGCTCGCCGCAGTCGAAGGCACCCCGCACCTTCGCCCTGACGCGGCCGCGGCCGCGGCGCTTGCCGAGGCAGCCGTCCGCGCTGCGACCCATCTCGTCGAGATCAACCTTGCGACGGTTCCCGGCGACCGCCACTCGGAGACCGCGGCGCAACTCTCCGCCGCTGCGGCTGCGGCCCGGGCGCGGGTACTCGGTGCACCAGCGTGAGCGAACGACTGATTCCCGCCTGGAGTCTGACCCTCGAGGCAGCTGGCTCGATCGCGATCCCGGCTGAATGGCCCGACAGGGTCACGAAGGAGTGGGCGATCGGCGACGCGACCGGCGAGAGCGTTGACGTGTGCATTCTCGACAGCGGCGTCGACGGCGACCACCCGCTCGTCGGCGGAATCGACAGCGCCGTCGCGGTGACTCTCGAAGGTGAGATAACCTCGATCGTGCCGGACGAGGTGGGCGATGTTTGCGGTCACGGCACTGCGTGCGCCGGGATCGTCCGCTCGCTCGCACCGGCCTGCCGGCTGCACAGCGTTCGCGTGCTCGGCGAGGGGAACACCGGTAGCGCCGATCTGATCCTCGGCGGCCTCCGGTACGCAATCGAGCAAGGCTTCGAGGTCGTCAATCTCAGTCTCTCGACCACGAAGCGGAAGTTCGCCGAGCTGCTCCATGAGCTCGCCGACGATGCCTACTTCCGGGGGACAGTGCTCGTCGCCTCGGCACACAACATGCCCGTCGAGAGCTATCCCTGGCGCTTCTCCTCGGTGATCTCGGTCGGAAGCCATGAGGGGAACGACTCCTGGGAGTGGTACGCGAACCCCGAGCCTCCCGTCGAATTCTTTGCGCGCGGCATCGATCTGGACGTGGCCTGGTCCGGAGGCGGAACCCTGCGCTGTACGGGCAACAGCTTTGCCGCACCACACATTGCAGGGCTCTCAGCGCTCGTGCTCTCCAAGCACCCTGGGCTGACGCCCTTCCAGCTGAAGAGCGTCCTCTACCTGACGGCATCGAACACGGGAGGCAGCAAATGACGGACGGATCGAGCTACCGGGAGGCCGTCGCGGCCGGAATGCTCCCATCGGAGGAGAGCCACCGCGCCCTGTTGCAGTCGATCGTGGATGTCGCGCGGTCGATTTTCGACGCCAAGGCATCGTCGATCATGCTCCTCGACACGGCGACCGACGAACTCGTCTTCGAGGCCGTTTCCGGCGAGGGCGAGGGCGATCTCGTCGGGATGCGGTTCCCGTCGAGCACCGGCATCGCCGGCTGGGTTCTCGTCACCGGCCAACCGATCGTGATCGACGATCTTCAGCAGGACCCGCGGTTCGCGCGCGAGGCGGCCGAACGCACGGGGTACGTCCCCAGGGGTCTGATGGCCGTGCCGCTCGTGAACGGCGAGAACACGCTCGGCGTGCTCCAGGTGCTCGACCGTTCGGAAAATCGGGCATTCTCGCTCGGCGAGATCGATCTCCTGATCCTGTTTGCGAACCAGGCCGCGATCGGGCTCGACCTCATGCAGACGGCGCGACGGGCCCGCGCAGTGGCGGAGCGCGGCGAGGGTGGCGAGGCCGTCGTCGCCCGCATCGCAGCGTTGCTCGAGCGCTCGGAGGACGATGTCGCGGCGTTGCGGCTGCTCGAGGCGCTCGAGGGCGTCCTCTCGCGGCTCGCGTCGTGAGGCTGCCGAGCGGGGGCCGACGCTGACACCTGGGGGAAATGGAGTAGGGCCGCGTCCGGATCAGGCCCGGAACGCGGAAGAGGCGCCCGGGGCGCCTCTTCCGTAGAACTCGTGGGAGGGGGCTCTACACCTTCTGTCGGTGGCCCTCGAAGTCCGCACCGTCGTCATCCGTCGCGGCCTTGGCGTCGCTCGGGCCGTCCTTCGCCCGGTGGCCCTCGAAGTCCGCACCGTCGTCATCCGTCGCGGCCTTGGCGTCGCTCGGGCCGTCCTTCGCCCGGTGCCCCTCGAAATCGACTTCCGCATCCTCTGTCTCGCTCTTCTTCTCGGGCTGATCCGTCATGGTCGTCTCCCTTTCGCGTTGTGCCCTGTTCGGGCCTGGTACACACTAGACGGTGATACCGCCTGCAATCTTCCCTCCGGGAAGGAGTTCCTGCAAGTCGTGGCTCCGGGCGATCGACGATGAGCTGTCTTGTCGCCTCGGCGGTGCCTCACAACGGCACGTGTGCTGACCTCTGCTTGCCGCACCCCCAATCGGGGCGCTTCCGCTCGCTCAGCCCGCTGCTCGGCTCACCTCCGGCTCGGAGGCGCTCGGCACGTCGGCCGCGAGCAGCACGTTCTCCTCGGAATCCTGCTCCTCCTCCATCGTTTTCAGCGAGGCGAGGGAGATTCCCTCGCGCGCGAGGAAGATGAGCCCGACGCCGACGCCAACCGACATCTCGACGGCCTGGAGCACGAGGCCATAGGCAAAACCGGTTCCGTAGGGGACGCCGTATTGGACGAGCGGGAGCGCCACCGCCGCTTGCAGCAGGCCGATGTTCCCCGGCCACAGGGGAAAGATCGTGGCCACGTTCATGAGCACGAGCACGAGTCCGGCCGCCGGCAACGGCAGATCGAGGTCGAACGCCTCCATCACGGCCCACACGGCAAAGAGCTGCATCAGCCAGCCGAGACACTGGAACAACGCAGCTCCCAGTGCCGGAATCGGAGTCCGGAGCACAGCGAGTCCCTGTCGGGCCATGGTCACGATTGCGGCGAGGCTGCCCATGCCGTCGTGGGCACGACCGCGACCCGTTCCCGCAGAGACGAGGCCGACGGTGAGGAGGACGAATCCGACAACGCCGAAGATGACGAGGCTCGTCACCGCCCAGTGCGGGATCTTCGCAGTCAACAACACCCACGTCACCAGGATCGCCACGGGGAAGAGGTCGAAGAGCCGGTGGGCGAAGACTGTTCCGAGCAGGGTGGCGCTCGTTCCCTTCCCGTGCGGCAGGTGTCGTCGCAAGACGGCGACGCGCGCCAGTTCGCCGGCGCGGGCGGGAAGCACTGCGTTCCCGAGCAGACCGATCCCGAAGGCCGAGAAAACGTGTCCGAAACGCGGGTGCGGTGGAGGCAGCGCCTGGTTGATCGTGAGCCGCCAGGAGAAGGCGCGGGCCAGGACCGAGAGCAGGTTGAGCATGACACCGATGACCACCCAGCGCCAGGAGACGAAGTCGAACGCGTGATAGACGGTCGTCCACTCGGGGCCGCGCCACCAGATCGCGACGATCGCTGCTGCGAGCGAGGCGAGGACGAAGAGTCCGCGTGCCCACGGGTTCCGCGCGAGCTCGACGAGCCGAATCACGCTCCACGCGCCCCGGCGTCAGCGATTGCTCGGTCGTAGATCCCCTCGAGCCGAGCCGCGATGTCGCTCCACGCGTATCGCTGCAACGCGACCTGCCGCGCGGCCGCTCCCATCGCAGCGCGCCGCGACTCGTCGTCCAGCAGCGAGACGATCGCCTCGGTGAGAGCCGTCGGATCGTCCGGTGCGACGGAGACGGCTGCCTCGGGCGTCAGCACCTCGCGGTAGCCGGGGATGTCCGAGGCGATGACGGGCAGGGCGCACGCGTACGCGCGGGTGAGCACCATGCCGAAGCTCTCGCCGCCGAGCGACGGGGCGATGAGCACCTTCGTGCGGGTGAGGAGCGACGTCAGCTCCTCTTGCGGCAGGAAGCCCAGGATGTCGATCCCGTCGTCCGGGACGCGGAGGCGGGTGAGGAGAAGCCGGACGGCAAGTGGATCCGACCCGCAGACCTGGAGCCGCGCACCCGTGCGCCGATGGATCTCCGGCCAGGCACGAAGAAGCACCTGCAGCCCCTTTCTCGTCTCCTGACGGCCCGCGAACGTGATCGTGTGCTCGCGGCCC
>JANOFZ010000176.1:0-9102 GCA_031413935.1 Thermoleophilia bacterium
GCCGAGTCGCTCGACTGGCTCGGGGAAGGGCCGCGTCCGCGCGTCGTCAAGGAGCGTGAGTTGACCGAGGCGGCCGAGAGCCCGGATCACCAGGGTGTCGTCGCCTGGGCCGACCCGTACCCCTATGCCGATCCGTGGGCCCTCGCGGCAGAAGACAGGCCGCTTCTCGCCTGCCTCGATCAGGTCACGGATCCGAGGAACCTCGGCGCCGTGATCCGCTCTGCGGCCGGCGCGGGAGCTACGGGCGTGATCGTTCCGGCGCACGGTGCCGTTCAGGTGACGCCGGCCGTTTGCCGGTCGTCCGCTGGGATGGTGGAGCACCTTCCGGTCGCAGTGGTACCGAACCTGGCGCGCTATCTGGCCGAAATCAAGCGCGATGACCTCTGGTCGTACGCGGCCACGGCTGGCGCCTCGCAGATGATGTGGCAGGCCGATCTCACCGGAGGCGTCGCCCTCGTCTTCGGCGCCGAAGGCAAAGGCGTGCGGCCGCTCGTCCGCAAGACCTGCGACGCGACCGTTTCGATCCCGCTCGCTCCCGGAGTCGAGTCGCTGAACGTCAGCGTTGCCGCGGCCGTCCTGCTGTACGAGGCGCGCCGGCAGCGGGGATAGCCTGCCACTCATGCCCGAGCCGACCCTCTACCTCTTCGACGGGTACAACCTGCTCCACGCCGGTGGCCACGCTGACGTCCGCGCGTTGACCGACGAGCTCGCGAGCTTCGTCGCCATGAACGGTGCGCGCGGCGTCGTCGTCTTCGACGGGGTCGGCGAGGAGGTCGAGGTCGGTTCACTCTCGGTCAGGTATGCACCGCACGCCGACACGCTGCTCGAGCGCCTCGCGGCCGATCATCGGCACCGCGAGCGCGTGTGTCTCGTCTCGTCGGACGCGGCCGTCCGTGGTACGTCCGGCCAGGAGGTGCGCAAGGTCTCCTCGGCCACCTTCCTGCGCGATCTCGAGAGCCCGAAGCACGTCGAGGATGAGGCGTCGCGGGTTCGCGACCGCATCGATCCGGAGACGCGAGTCCGGCTCGAGCGGCTTCGCCGCGGGCTCTGACGGATCGGCTGTCGCAGCGCCAACCCTGGAGGCAGGCTGAAGCCTGTCACCGACACGAACACGTGTTCTGATCACAGTGCAAAGTTTGCAAAGGGGTTGTATCGCGTGCAAGAAGGTGCTAGGTTCTCCCTCAACTACAGGGTGAGACTTCGGTCGATCCCGCCGTCCATACCCTCGGAAACCGCACAGAACAGGGAGAATCGATGTCCCCCCGCACCGCTCATGCCCCGAAGACCCCGCAGAAGCTTCAACGTGAACTCGAGGATCTGCAACTCGTCCTCAAGGCTCGAAACGGGAACCAGGAGGCCCTCGATCAACTCATGCGCCGCTACCACGGATTCGTGCGGCTCAAGGCGAGCAGCTACTTCCTGGCGGGCGGCGACGCGGACGATCTGATCCAGGAGGGAATGATCGGTCTCTACAAGGCGATGCGCGATTTTCGCCACGATAAGGAGACGTCGTTCCGATCCTTTGCAGAGCTGTGTGTGACGCGACAGATCATCACGGCGATCAAGACGGCGACGCGGTTCAAGCATTCGCCTCTGAACACGTACGTGTCGTTCAGCCACACACCTGCCGGTCAGGAGAACGACGGCGACTGCACGCTGGGCGACGCGCTCCCCGGCCCTGGGACGAATGACCCCGCCAGTTGCGTGATCTCGACCGAGGAGCTGCAGAGCCTCGTCGGCTGCCTCGGCACGACGTTGTCGTCGCTCGAGTCGGATGCGCTGCGCCTGTACCTCGACGGCAAGTCATACGACACCATGGCCGTCGAGCTCGACTGCGACACGAAGACGATCGACAATGCGCTGCAACGGGTGAAGCGCAAGATCGTGCAGCATCAGGCAACGCGCGCCGTGCCCGCCTAGGTGAAGACGATCTCGCCGCCTGCAGCCCTCTCGTAGAACTCTCCGACCGTGATCACGCCGGTGACCTGCGGGACGAAGTCGTCCTCGGAGAGGCCGAACATGTCGACGGTCGCCTTGCAGCCGTAGACACCCGCGCCCGAGTCGGCGATCATCTCGACGAACTCGGGGATCGGCGGGATGTCGAGCTTCTCCATCTTGCGCGACATCATCTTCGTCGCCATCCAGGACATGCCGGGGATGGCTCCGACGATCGTCGGGATGTGCATGCCGGGGTTGCCCACCGTGGCGACCTTGATCTTGGCCTGGCGCTTCTTCGTGATCGCGTCGAGGCCGAAGAAGGTGAAGAAGACATTCGCCTCCATCCCTTCCATGCGGGCTCCGTTGGCCATGATCAAGCCGGGGTAGATGCCCTCGAGGGAGCCCTTCGAGATCACGATCGAGACCTTCTCGATCGGCTTCGGCTTCTCCGTCGCCTCGGGTGTGACGAGCTGTTCGAGATCGTGGTCGGTCATCATGGTCATCACAAACCTCCTAGATACAGCCGTGGGGCTTAGGGATGCCGCCGATCCTGGCGGCGAGCTTTGCCGGGCCCTTGGGGAAGAGCACGTACAGCTCCTTGATCTGCACCCCGGACTCCTTGCCGAGCGTGCGGATCGAGGGGGCCTGACCAGTGGCGAGGTACGTGTCGCGCATGTAGTTGACGACGAGCCAGTGACGCGGCGTCAGCTCGGCGATTCCCGCCTCGTGCGCGATCGTCTCGGCCACGTCCTCGTTCCACTGACCCGGATCCGTGAGAAACCCTTCGGAATCCCGGTCGATTCCTGTCATCTCGATCGTTGCCATCGTTGTCCTTTCGGCGTTCAGGCGTTGGTCTCGACGGCCTTCTTGCCGGCCATCGTCATCGTGGGCGAGATCCCCGGGATCTCGCGGCCGGGAAGCAGGACGTGCCAGTACATCCACTGGAACATCAGCTTACCCAGGTGGTTCAGTCGCGACTCGTGCAGCAGCTGCATCGGCCCGAGCGAGGTTGGATAGCGCCCGGGGAGCGGCTCGGTGTCGTAGTTGAAGTCGATCAGGAGGGCCTTGTCGAACCCTGTTTCGATGAAGCAGTTTGCGTGCCCATCGTAGGAAGCGTCGAGCGACTCCCCGGCGAGGAACCGCCGCACGTTCTCGGTCAGCAGCTCTCCCTCGAAATGCGTCACGGAGCCCGCTTTCGACGTCGGCACGTTCGTCGCGTCGCCAAGGGCGAACACGTTCGCCCTGGCCTTCGACTGCAGCGTTGCAGGGTCGGTTGGGACGAAGCCGAGAGCGTCGCCGAGGCCAGGTGAGCGATTGACGTAGTCGGCTCCACCGTGGAGTGGGATCGTCACGAGGAGATCGAAGGGAACCTCGCGCTCGTCGTAGCTCACGAGTCGCCCGCCCGCACCGTCCACCTCGCCCGTGTTGAACTCGGTGATGAGTTCGATGCCCTTCTCGGTGAGGAGACTTCCGAGCAGCTCGGAGGCAACCGGCTTGGTGAAGGCGCCGTCGAGCGGCGTCACGAACGTGATCTCGACGTTGTCGCGAACCTTGCACTCGTGGAAATACGAGTCCGCAAGGAATGCAAACTCGAGTGGCGCAACCGGGCACTTGATCGGCAGGTCGACGAAGTTGATCACGAGCTTGCCGCCGTCGAAATCGTTGAGCGCCTCGGCGAGCCCGGTCGCACCCTCGGGGGTGTAGAAGGTGAAGACCTTCTCCATCCAACCCGGGCCCGTCATGCCCTCGGTTTCTTCCGGCTGGAGGTGGGTTCCCGTTGCGACGATGAGGACGTCGTAGGGGAGCGCGGTGCCGTTCTCGAGGTGCACGACGTCGGCTTCGAGCTCGACGTGGTCGATCCCCGTTTCGTGGAAAGCGATTCCCTTGTGAAGTTGTCGCGCGCGGGGGCGAACGATCTCGTCGACGCTCGCAAGCCCGAAGGGCACGAAGAGAAGGCCCGGCTGGTAGATGTGCCTGTCATCCTTGTCGACGACGGCGATCTCGACCTCGTCCCGGTCATAGAGCTTGCGCAGGCGGTTCGCCGTCAGCGTGCCGCCGGTGCCGCCGCCCAGGATCACGATCTTCTTCGCCATTGCGCGTCACCTTCCGTGGAGACCTGCATCTGTAGAGCCTGCATCTGTAGAGAAAGTGTCTGTCGACGATAGCGCGCGCGCATCCGGGTCTTGACGCAGTTGGAATCAGTAACAACTACGTACATTCTACAAGCGGAGAGTTGTGTATAGTGTTGTCATGACTTCAACCCCAGGAGGAGCTCGCATGACCGCTGCAGACGCACCATCGCTACCCGCTCCACTTCCCGACGAGCTCGTCGAGCTGATTGCTCGACGCTTCCGGGTCATCGGGGAGCCGATGCGCATCAAGCTGCTCGACCACCTGCGAGTCGGCGAGGCCACGGTGCTGGCGCTCACCGATGCGGTGGGCGCATCGCAGCAGAACGTCTCGAAGCATCTCGGCGTCCTCCACGACGCCGGCATCGTCGCCCGCCGCAAGGAAGGGACGCAGGTCTACTACCGCGTCGTCGACGCCGGCGTCTTCGAGCTCTGCGAGACGGTCTGCGGCAGCGTGCAGCGTCAGGTCGCCGAGCTGAACGCGATCTTCGAGGGGGCCGGACGATGACCTCCGCTTCGTGGCCTCTCGAGCGAGTGCTCTTCGCCATGGCCGGCGGTGTCACACTCATCAGCGTTGCGCTCGCCGTCATCGTCTCACCCTGGTTCCTGCTGCTCACGGCCTTCGTCGGCGTCAGCCAGTGGTTGTTCGTCGCCACGGGGGCGTGCCCCGCATCGCTCGTCGTCGAGCGGGTCTTCCACGTCAAGAGGGGGTGCGCACAATGACGAGCCTCGGCCCGATCGGTCGTCTCGGCGCCTGGATGGCCGATCACTTTCGCGCCGTGCTCGTTGCGTGGCTCGTCCTCGCAGTCGGCCTCGGCGTTCTCGCGCCGCGCGTCGAGACTGCGCTCTCGGGCGCGGGCTGGGAGGCGTCCGGCTCGCAGTCGGTACAGGCACGCGAGCTGATCGATGCGAACTTCGGCGGCCAATCGAGCGCCGCTCTGATGGTGGTCGTCCACTCGCCTGACGCGAAGGTCGGTGATTCGGAGTTCGCGGCCACGATCGACCGTGTCGCCATGATTCTTCGTGGAGATCCCCGCGTCGCCTCGGTAGCACTGCCGCGTGAAGGCTCCTCGGTCTCCCAGGATGCTCACACGGCGATCGTCAGCGCAGGCGCGAACGGGTCGACAACGGTCATGGTCGCTGCCGCTACCGATCTGAAGGACGACCTGAAAGGCGCCGGAGCGAACGGCGTGGAGGTGAGCCTGACGGGCGCCTCTGGCATGTGGTCGGACTTCAACGAGGCCAACCGCAGCGCAATGATGAAGTCGGAGTTGCTCTCCTGGCCGGTGACGCTGATCATCCTGATGCTCGCGTTCGGCTCACTCGTTGCGGCAGGGCTGCCGCTGATGCTTACGATTCTCGGGCTCGTCGCCTCCGCCGGAACGTTGTACCTCGGCACGAAGTTCTTCGATATCTCGATCTGGGCGATGAACTTCGCGCTCATGTTCGCACTCGCGCTCGGGATCGACTACGCGCTGTTTGTCGTGCACCGTTTCCGAGGGGCGTTCTTCGGCTCGAAGTTGACGGCGCGCGAGGCCGTGGCCGTGACCATGGACACCGCAGGCAAGGCAGTTCTCTTCTCCGGCGCAACGGTTCTCATCTCCCTCTCGGCCGTGATGCTCGTGCCGAGTCCGGCGTTCCGCTCGATGGCGCTCGGGATCATGGTCTCGGTGCTCTTCGTGCTGCTCGCGACGATGACGTTGTTGCCCGCGGTGCTCGCGAAACTCGGCCCGCGCGTCGATCGACTGTCGCTCAAGTGGGTGCACTCCGGTGAGCACCGCTCGCCGGCATTCGCCGCCTGGGCGGAGCGCCTGTGGCGGCATCCCGTGCTCTTCGGAACGGCGGCGATTGCGATTCTCGTCGCGCTCGCGCTGCCAGTGCTCGGACTGAAGACAGGCATGCCGTCCATCAAGGTCGTGCCGCAGAACGACACGTCCCGGCAGGGCTACGAGCTCGTCCAGGCTGCATTCGGCGAGGGCGCCCCCGGCGCGCTGCAGATCGTCGGCCCGGCCGCAGGAGTCGCGGAATCGGCTGCGATCGCGAAGAACGACTCCGGGATCGCGCGCGTGATGCCCGTGCAGACCGGCTCCGGCGGGCTGGCGCTCGTGCAGGTCGTCCCCAACGCGGATCCCTCGAGCACTGCGGTCGGTGCAACGATCGACCGGCTGCGCGCCGACCTTCCGTCCGGCGTGATCCTTGGCGGCGCTACCGCGGAAAACCACGACCTCGAGCAGGCCCTCTCTGCCAAGACCCCACTCGTGATCGGCGTCGTCCTCGTGCTCGGATTCCTCCTGCTCCTCCTCGCGCTGCAGGCTCCGGTCATCGCTGCCGTCGGCGTCGTCACCAACCTCCTCGCAGTTGGGGCGGCGTTCGGAGTCGCGCGCCTGATCTTTCAGGACGGTCACGGTGCCGGGATCCTCGGCTTCGAGTCGCAGGGTTTCATCGATGCCTGGGGCCCAGTGTTCTTCTTCGCGATGATCTTCGCGATCTCGATGGACTACACCGTGTTCCTGCTCTCGTCGGCGAAGGAGCACTACGACCGCAATCACGAGCCGAAGGAGGCGATGGTCGGCGGGCTCGCGCACTCCGGGCGCGTGATCTTCGCCGCCGCGGCCGTGATGGTCGCCGTCTTCCTCACTTTCGCACTCTCGGGGCCGCTGCCGCCGAAGGAGATGGGCGTCATTCTCGGCGTCGCCGTCCTCCTCGACGCGCTCCTGATCCGGCTTATTCTCATCCCCGTCTCCCTACGACTCCTCGGCACGTGGGCGTGGGGGCTGCCGCGATGGCTCGATCGCGTCCTTCCCAACGTGCGGTTCGGGCACTCATGAGTCTCACCGCGACCGCACGATCGATCCCCGGCTCGCTCCGGCAGGAGGTCGTGATCGACGGCCGCCATCACCTCACCACCGACGAGCCCGTGGCCCTCGGTGGTGAGGGCACCGCGCCGGCGCCGCACGAGCTGCTCGTGGCCGCGCTGGCGGCCTGCGTCTCGACCGTTCTCGTGATGTACGCGAGGACGAAGCAATGGGATCTCGGCGAGGTCTCAGTCGACGTGGACTATGACCACCACGCGACGCCCCGCCGCGCTGCGATCACGATCGCGTTGACGGGCGATCTGACGCGCGAGCAGCTCGCGCGCCTGGAGAAAGTCGCTGCGAGCTGCCCCGTGCGCCGCTCGATCGAGGCCGGGTTCGAGTTCAGCGAGCAGATCGACCGACGGTCAGCGGCGGCTCCCCGCTAACCACCACCGGTCGTCCAAAGCCCGTCCGCGTGTGATCCTGACCGCCGTGTCAGGAGTATGAGAACATACGTTCGTGTACCCGCGAGGCGCCTCGATCCTCCATGCCGATCTCGACGCGTTCTTTGCGTCGGTTGAGCAACGGGACGATCCGCGCCTCCGCGGGCGCCCCGTGATCGTCGGCCTGGGCGTGGTTCTCGCGGCGAGCTATGAGGCGAAGGCGTTCGGCGTCCGCACCGCGATGGGAGGAGCGGCCGCGCGGCGGCTGTGCCCACACGCGGCTGTCGTCCCGCCCAGGATGTCGGCGTACTCGGAGGCGAGCAAAGCGGTGTTCCGGGTCTTCGAGGACGCTGCGCCGGTCGTCCAGGGGATGTCGATCGATGAGGCGTTCCTCGACGTCCATGGCATGGAACGGAGCGTCGGCTCGCCGACACAGATCGCCATGCGGCTGCGGCGGGACGTCCGTGAGCACGTCGGCCTGCCGATCACGGTCGGAGTCGCCCGGACGAAGTTCCTCGCCAAAGTCGCAAGCGGCGTGGCCAAACCCGACGGTCTTCTCGTCGTGGCGCCGGAAAGGGAGCTCGCCTTCCTCCACCCGCTCGAGGTGGAGCGGCTCTGGGGTGTAGGCCCGGTCACCGCCGGCAAGCTTCGAAACCGGGGAATCACGACGGTTGGACGGCTTGCGCTTCTGCCCGAAGCGGCACTCGTGGCGATGCTCGGACGCGCGACCGGGCGCCACCTCCACGCACTGGCCCACAATCTCGACTCGCGCCCGGTCCACGGTCGGCGCCGTCGGGGTTCGATCGGCTCGCAGCGCGCGCGAGGCCGCTCGCCCTGGTCGCACGAGTCGGTCGACGCGGACGTCGTCGCCCTCGTCGACCGGGTCACCCGGCGCATGCGTGCGGCGCGACGCGTCGGCCGCACGGTCGTCCTCCGGCTTCGGTTCGGGGACTTCACGCGGGCGACCCGCTCCCACAGCCTGCCGCAGGCGACGGCGAGCACGGCGGAGATCCTCGCCGTCGCGCGTGCGCTCGTCGCGGCGTCGCTGCCGGAGCTCGAGCGCCGAGGGCTCACGCTCATCGGCGTTTCGGTCGCCAACCTCGAGGATGCGAGCGCGGTTCAGCTCGTGCTGCCGTTCGACCGCGTCGATCGCGAGGCGCTCGACGCGGCACTCGACGAGGTACGTGACCGCTTCGGCTCCTCCGCGATAACCCGAGGCGTGCTCCTCGGCCGCGATCCCGGGATTGCGATGCCGCTGCTGCCCGACTGAGATCGTCGGATGCCGGATCGCCTGCGCTCACGATCCGGCATCCGATTCCCATCCCCCGAGCAACGTCACGCGAGGACGTGATGCACCATCAGATCCTCGGCCGAGGCCAGGTCCATGTCGAGACCGTACGTCTCGCAGATCCCCATGAACGCGTCCCAGTCGGGCTCGCCGTCGACCGCGAAGAGAGGCTCGATCTCGACGAAGAACTGCTCGAAGCCCGCGGGGGAGATGAGCTCCAGTAGCCGGGCAGGCTCGTCGGTCGCGTTCCAGAATGCGTGCTTGACACCGCGGGGCTTGAGGATCAGGTCTCCGGGCCGGCCGACGACGATCTCCTCGCCTACGAGAACCGTCACAGTCCCCTCGAGCACGTAGCTGTACTCGTCCTCACGGGCGTGGGTGTGCACGGGTGAGCCAAGCGTTCTCGGCGCCATCGGGTGGTCGACGAGCGAGCAGCGGTCCTCGGTGGTTCCTGCGGCGACGAGGAGTCGCGCGCCGAGACCGCCACCGAGGTCGTGGGTGACGCCGTC
>JANOFZ010000177.1:0-2124 GCA_031413935.1 Thermoleophilia bacterium
GATCATCATCAGCATGTACCTGCCGATGTTCAAGATGCTCAGCCTTGTGAAGTAAAGAACAGCGCGGCGAAGCCGCTTGACTCTGGTGGGCGGCTTCAGCCGCTCTCCTGGGTTGAAAGCGTCGCTGAGAAACGGAACCGCGAGCGGGCGAGTGCTACTCGACCGACGGCAAGTACGATGTTGCGATGCCGAACGTCACGATCTACCACAACCCTCACTGAGGCAGCAGTCGCAATGCCGTGAGCATTGCCGAGGAGCTCGGAGTCGACACCGACGTGGTGCTCTACATCAAGACGCCGCCCAACGCGGAGACGCTCGAGGCGATCATCGCGAAGCTCGAGGACCCGGTCACCGATCTCGTTCGCCGCGACTCACTCTGGAAGCAGCTCGGTCTGACAGACGCCGACGCGCGCACAGATGAGCAGGTGATCGACCTGCTCGTGCGTCACAAGCAGCTGCTCCAGCGGCCCCTGGTCGTGACATCGGAGAAGGCGATCATCGGGCGGCCCAAGGAGCGGGTTCGCACGCTTCTCGGGTGAGGCTGAAGCGTCCTCACCCCGCCTCGAGCGCGTCCGCGAACGCCAGCGCCCACATCGCATAGCCGACGTCGTTCGGGTGAAACCAATCCGACGCGAGCTTTCCTCGCCAGGGCGGGATGATCGAACTGCCGGTCTCCGCGACCCGGAGGGTGTGACGGGCGGCCCACTGACGGATCAGCTCGTTGAACGGCGCCACCGTCTTCGGCCGGCCAGGAATCGTGCCGATCACGGTTCCGGCTGGAAGCAGTGCCGTGAGCTGCTCGAGCCCCGGCTCCAGTCCGTCGCGTCGGCTCGGCCTGAGGTCGTTCGCGCCCACCGCGACCGTGATCAGCGCCGGCTCGACCCCGAGCCGATCCGCGAGCGGGAGCTGATCGCCGAGAACGTCACGAACGCGTCCGCCACTTTGTGAGAGGTTGATCACCCGCCACTCAAGCCCCTCGGCCGCCATCAGCTGCCGCAGCTGGCCGACCCAGCCGCGGTCGAAGGCTGACGCGCCGATGCCCTGCGCCGTCGAATCGCCGAGAACGAGCCAGAGCGGTCCGGACACACCGAGCGCGGCCACGTTCGAGCGGTGCCACTCCTCCGCATACGGCCCGATCTGCGCCCGCACGGATCGAACGCCGGGAATCAGCGAGAGGACACGTCCGCGCGCCGACGTGGGGCGGAGGCGCGGAGGTGGGAGGCGTTCGTCGTTCAGGTCAATCGACGACGAGAACCTTCGAGCCGAGCTCTCGCTCGACCTCGACGGCGACGTCGGTGCCAAGGAGTCGACTGAGGAAACCATGATGATGCGCGGCGAGGACGACGAGACGTGCGTCGCGGTCGCGCGCAGTCGCCGCGATCTTGTCGGCCGCGTTGCCAATGGCCCAGACGTAGTCGGCCTCGAGTCCCGCTGCCTCGATGCGTTCGCGTGCTCGCCCGACGATCGGCTCGAGCTCGGCCGGCTCAACGAGGGGAATCATTTCGGCGCCCTCGTTGATGTTGCCGAAGTTCTGTGGGCCCTCGGGATCGAACAACATCTCGAACACGGAGAGTACGACGAGAGAGTCTCCCGAGGACTGCGCCTCCTCGATCGCGCGGTCAAGGGCGCGGTCGGCGCCGTCGGAGTCGTCGTACCCGATGAGAATCGTTCCGGCCATGACGACAGCATCGCAGTTCTCGCCCGGCCGCGGCGGCATTCCCGCCGCGGCCAGACGAGACGAGTTGTCTCTAGCCGAGCGCCTTCGCCTTGAGCGTGTCGAACTCCGCCTGAGAGATGGCACCGCTGTCGAGGAGCGACTTCGCCTGCGCGACCTGGTCGGCTGGCGACGAGCCGCCCGCCACGGACTTGATGTAGTCGGCCTGCTGCGCCTGCATGGCTTTCATCTGCTCCGCGCTGCGATCCGCCATACCATTGTGCTCTGCGATGAGGTAGATGAGCACACCGAGGTACGGGGCGACGATCACGAAGATGATCCAGATCGCCTTCATCCCACCACCGATGTCGCGGCGGCGGAAGATGTCCGCAAAGATCGAAATCAGGAGCCAGATCCAGATGATGAACGCAAAGAACAGGATCATCAGCCAGAGGGCGCTGAAGAACGGG
>JANOFZ010000178.1:0-6524 GCA_031413935.1 Thermoleophilia bacterium
TTGTGGGCGAGGACGGCGCACGCCTCGACGTGGCCGATGTCGTACATCAGCTTGAGGTTGTCGTCCCCGACGTCGTTCAGGAGCTTCACGGCCTCGGACGGCTTGACGAAGATCTGACCGGACTCGAGCTCCCACAGCATCTCTACGCCCGCTTCGCGACCACGCTGGGCGTGCTTCTGGAAGGTCGTCACGACGCGATCCCAGGCCTTCTCGTAGTCGGCGTCGTGGGCGAGCGGACCGAAGTCGCCGGGATCGACGCGCATCGACGGGATCCCGCAGTCGACGCAGAACTTCAGGTACTCCTCGAAACACTTCTCGTATTCGGCCAAGACGTCATCGGCCCCGGTCGCCCATGGCAGGCGGCCGAAATCGCCGTAGGGGCCGGGGGCGTAGCCCACGAGCTCGAGCCCGTGTTCCTCCGTGATCCACTGGGCGAGCTTCTTGCGGCTCGCTTCGTCCGGGTACTTCTCGACCGTCGCATGATCGAAGAATCCCGCCAGCTCGATTCCGTCGTACCCGAATGCAGACAGCACCTTCACCACCTGCTCGAGCGTCGGCATCGGATCGAACCCAAACGCGAGGCACCAGCTGCCTCGAGAGATCTTTGCTTCCATCGCTCTCCTCCTCCTTTACTTGGGGATCGTGCTGATCATGCTGTCGCCCTCTGCCTCGACCGTGGGGCCGCAGAGCTGCCGCGGGCCTCGAAGGTCGTCGGGAGAACCACCTGCCGTGGTCGCCGGCTCGGAGCCTCGAGGCGTTCGAGAAGCAGCTCCGCCGCGGTTTTGCCGAGGGCGTCCATATCGCGACGCACGACGTCGAGGGGTGGATGGTGGAACGTGGTCAACTCGGTCTCCTCGCAGGCCACGACCGAGAGGTCTTCGGGAATCTGGAGGCCGAGATCCCGGATCGCGCTGAAGAAGCCGGCGAAGAGCTGGTTGTTGCCGGCGATGATCGCGGTGGGAGGCTCGGCCAGCGCGAGGATCTCACCGACTGCCCGGTACCCGTCGTCGACGGTCATCCCGCCCGATCTGCAGAGCGCGGGGTCGCGCGGGATCCGGAGCAGGTCGAGCTCGGCGTTGAACGTCTCGATGCGCACACGGCTCCCTCGCTGTGACGGCGTGCCCGCGATGAGCGCGATCCGCCTGTGCCCCAGGCTGGTGAGGTGTTTGATGGCCTCGCCGAGCCCGGCGCCGTGATCCGACAGCACGGCGTCGGCCCGCGAGCCCGGCACGTCGCGGTCGAGGAGCACCGACGCCTGAAAGGAGCCGATCCTGTCGCCCAGTCCGGTGGCGCCTTCGTTCGCGGCGGCGATGATGAGACCGTCGAGGCGGCGCTGGCGAAAGGCGGAGATCAACTCCGCCTCGTGATCGGCGTCGTTGGCGGAGTTGGCGATCATCAGTGCGTACCCGCGAGGGCTGAGGGCGGTGTCAGCCGCCTTTGCGATTGCGGCGAACAGCGGGTTCGAGATGTCGCTGACGATGAGTCCGACCGCGCCGGTCGTCCCGGTGCGCATGCTCCTGGCGGAGACGTCGGGCCGATAGCCGAGCGCCTCACTCGCCGAGAGAACGCGATCGCGTACCTCGGGACGAACGAACGGCTTGTCGTTCAGCGCGCGCGAGACGGTCGAGACGGAGACCCCGGCCTTGCGGGCGACATCGTGGAGTGTGGCGGTCTTCAATGAGTCACCCGGCCTGGGAACGTTTCTTGGGAACGTTTGCAACGCTACGCCAGCTGTGCCCACCGTGTCAAGCGAAGACGGGTCGGACGGGGCTCACTCGAAGGTCGGCAGCGGGTCGAGCAACCCCACGCCCGGTGGGTCGTGCGCAAAGACCGAGACGAAGCGAACGACGTCCGATCCGACGTTCCTGACCGCGTGGCGCGCCCCCGACGGGACGTGGACGAAGCCGTGTGGCTCGACCGTGCCGGAGAGCCGGTCGACCGTGATCTCGGCGTCGCCGGCGAGCACGTAGATCAGTCGCTCGGAGCCGGGACGCCATTCCAGGCACTCCTCGCTCTCGCCGGGTGCGAGCTCGACACAGCTCGACTCGAGCAGCTCGTTGCTCGGGAGCGCGCCGGCACCTTCGACGCGCGCGACGACGGGAACCGGATCGAGCTCGGCCGGGCCGAAGCTCTCGGTCTGCAGTCGGCGCCCGCGCCAGTTCGGCGCTACGACACACCACATGCAGCAGTTCGTGCCGTTCGTGCCGAAGGGGTCGTGGAACGCGCCCGTGGGAATCAGGCAGAAGTCCATTGCCTCCATCACGAACGACGTGCTGCCGACCGTCAGCTCGAGATTCCCTTCGACGACGAAGTACACCTCGCCGGCGCCAGGATGCGAGTGCGCGATCGGAGGGAGCGGGTCGTTTGCGAACCAGTCGCTTCCCGCTGGCCAGTAGAGCGTCTTGCCCCGGGTTCGCTCCGAGAAGAAGTACGGTTGGGCGATCCATCCGTCGGGGTCGACGGTTCCGTCTGGCCGTGACGCCCGCGGGAGGAGGGAGCGATTCGACGTCACGCCCATCAACCCGACGACGCATCTGCGTCGGCGGGCGCGCCGACGAGGTGCCGTACCGACGCGGCGATCGTGTCTGCCGTCGGGATCAGGGCAGCCTGCAAGACCGGGGAGGCCGGCATCCGCACATCGGGGGTACCGACCCGGATCACCGGCGCGTCGAGCTCGTAGAGGAGGTGCTCCGCGATGTGTGCCGCAACCTCGGCGCCGAATCCACCGGTGAGATTGGCTTCGTGTGCGACGATCACGCGTCCATGCGCCGCGCGTACGGCGGCGGCTATCGCAGCCACGTCGAGCGGTGCGAGCCAGCGGAGGTCGAGGACACCGACGCCGACCCCCTCGTCTGCGAGGAGCGACGCGGCCTCGAGGGCGCGGTGCATCATCGTGCCCCACGTGATGATCACGGCGTCGTCTCCCGTTCGGCGCAGCCGGGCACCGCCGACCGACTCGATCTGGCCGGGATCTACGTCGCCCTCGAGCTGGTAGAGAGCCCTCGATTCGATGATCACGCAGGGGTCGTCGTCGGCGACGGCTGCCCGGAGCATCGAGTAGGCGTCCTGTGGGGTCGCGGGCAGCCCGACCCGGAGCCCGGGGATGTGGGCCAGGAGCGCCTCGAGGCTCTGGGAGTGCTGAGCGCACGAGCCGGGCGTGGCGCCCTGCTGCGTGCGCACGACGAGAGGCGCGCTCGCCCTGCCCGACGTCACGTAGCGGACATTGGCCGCCTGGTTGACGAGCTGGTCGAGGGCAACGAGGAGGAAGTCTGCCCACATCACCTCCACGACCGGCCGCAAGCCCTCGAGTGAGGCGCCAACTGCGGCACCGAGGATGGCGCTCTCGCTGATTGGCGTGTCGAACACGCGGTGGGAGCCGAACCGCTTCTGCAGCCCGCGCGTGACGCCGAAGATGCCACCCGCGAAGCCGACGTCCTCACCGAAGACGAGCACCTCGGACCTGCTCTCGAGCTCCTCGACGAGTGCCCGGTTGACGGCCTGGCCGAAGGTGAGCGTCTCGAGCGCTGTGCTGCTCGTACTCGTCGCTGCCGGGAGTGCCTCCGAGACGACGTGCATTTGCGCAGTGCCCGGGTCGGGAGTGGGGGCGCTCAGGGCCATCTCGGTGGCCGCGTCGATTGCCTCTTGCACCTCACGCTCGACGTCCTCGACGTCGGCCGTCGAGTGGCTCGCCTCGGCGGCAGCGCGCGCCCGTGGGATCGGATCTCGTGCCCGGGCTGCCTCGAGATCGTCAGCGGGCCGGTAGTGCTCGATATCCCGGTTGTAGTGCGCCATCAGCCGCACCGTCTCGCACTCGACGAAGGTCGGCCCCGCTCCCTGCCGGGCCCGTGTCGCCGCTTCTGCGATCGCGTCGCGCACCGCGAATGGGTCACACCCGTCGATCGTCACGGCCGGAATCCCGTAGCCGCTGGCCCGATCGGCCAGGCGGGGAAACGGCACGGTCTCCGTGATCGGCGTCATCTCCGACCAGCCGTTGTTCTCGCACACGAGCACGACCGGCAACCGGCGCGCGGCCGCGAACGCGATCCCCTCGTGAAGTGCCCCCTGGTTGACGGCGCCGTCACCGAATGACACGACCGCAATCCGCCCCGTGTCGAGGAACACGCTCGCGAGGGCGCATCCGGCCGCGATCGGGACGCCCGCGCCGACAATGGAGTTCTCGCCGACGAAGCCCAGCCAGGGTGCCATCACGTACGGGGAGCCGGCGCGGCCACCGTTGACTCCGGAGGCGCGATGGAGGCATTCGGCGAGAAGCTCGCCGACCCCGACGCCGCGTTCGAGGGCCCAGCCGTGCCCGCGATAGGTCGCGACCACGCGATCCCCGGGCTCGAGCGATGCGATCGCACCGACCGGAATCGCCTCCTGCCCGGCGCAGAAATGCAGCGACCCTGCCATCGCGGGCGGCGTCGCGGTGCTCAGTTCGAGGCAGCGCTCCTCGAAGCGCCGGATGATCAACATCCGGCGGTAGGCCAGGAGCGGCGTGAGCGTGGTCGTGGCTGTGGCTGCGCTCAACTCGCGGCCATTCTAGGCAGCAACGGGAGCGGTAGTCAAGAAATGATGCCTACATCAAATAGTGATTAGGACTCGGGTGCCTCGAGAGGATGGACGGCCAGTGCCTGGACGTCGATTTCCATCCACGGAAAGAGCGGCAGCGAGGCGAGCAGGTCGTGGAGCTCGGTCGCATCGGTGGCCCGCCAGATACCTGCGTTCGCCTGTCGACCCGGGATCCTCCAGATCCGGACGATGGTTCCCGCCTCCCGGAGGGCCGTCCCCCGAACGCGCTCCCTTGCCGTCAACTCGGCGCGCACGTCGGCCGCGAGATCCGGCGGTAGGTGGACGTCGATCCGGACCAGAAACTCCATCACGACGCGCCGCCCCCGCGCCCCGTGGCGGAGGCCGCAGAGCGCAGCAGAACGGCGAGGTAGTCGGCGAAGGACCTGGCGAACCGCTCGGCCGGCGCGGAGAGGCCGAACGTGTAAGGGGCCCCGCCGCCATCCAGGGGCACTGAGAGACAGCAGAGCCCAAGGGTGAACTCCTCTCGATCGGTTGCGTAGCCGAGGCGGCGGATCTCCTCGAACGCACTCTCGAGTCGGTCGCGACTCGTGATCGTGTGCTCGGTGCGCCGCGTCAGGACATGGGTGTCGAAGTATTCGTTCCGGACGGCGGCCGTCGCGTACGCGAGGAGCACCTTGCCCGAGGCCCGGGCATGCCCGTCGGCTGCGAGTCCCTGAGGAACCGCCGACGCCTGCACCGCGTTCTGACCGCGAACGACCGAGAGGGTGACGATCTCGTCCTCCACCCATCCTGCGGCATACGCCGTCTCGCCCGTCTCGCTCGCGATCCGGCGGACGAAGGTGGCCAGTCGCTCGGGTGGTGCGAGGTGGCGTTGGAACCCCTCGGCCAGTGTGCCGACCCGAAGGCCGAGGACGTAGAGGTTGCGCTCGTTGCGGGTCAGCAGACCGACGCCCGTGTGGGTGTGGATCAGGTGGTACGCGGTCTGCCGATTGATCTCGACCCGCTCGCTGATCTCCTTCGTGGTGAGGCCGGACTCGCTCTCCCCGACCGCGATCAGGATCGCTGCCGCACGTGCGACGGATTGAACCCGGGGCTTCGCCGCCGAGTCCACGACATCGACGCTCTCCGCCGCGTCGGGACGATCGATGTCCTGTGCTGCGTCGGAGTCGCTGGCAGGGAGTGGATCCTGAGAAGCGGTCACCATTTGCACACGCTATCTATTCGCGATCGGCACGGCAAGGAGTCGGAACCGGTGGGAACGTTGTCACCTCGCATTGGACATCGGCCGATCAGCGTGTTATAGATTCGAATCTGATGCGAACTGTTCGGATAAGTGGATCGGTTCGGTCCGCTCGAAGCTGTGGGTGGGTTGGCGCCCCCGGTACGGAGGCGCTCAACTCGTTCGTGTCCCCTGGCAACTTTCCGGGGGATGCAGACGTCGTACGTACTGGTATGTGTCCAGATCAATTGGTCGGTGGCAGGTTGACTCGGCGCTAGAACGAGCATCTTCCCGAGGTCGGGAAGCGGTTGGCGGGTCGGTTGCGGTTGGCCAGTCCTTCGGAGTAGAAGGAGGGGTTGTGCAGGAAGAAACGGGCATTACGGATCCGGCGGCGGTCGAGACGACCGACGACTCGGCTTCCGGTCACTCAGTTTCCCGGGGCAAGTTCCTCGCCGGGGCCGCGGTTGCCGGTCTCGCCGTGGGGGCACCGGGAGTCGCACGTGCTGCAGGTGTGGGGCGAAACGCCGCCCTGGCGAACGGTCTTGCCCCGGGCATGATCGGCGGTCCGACCGGGTTCCCCGGCGCCGCGAGGTACCAGTACCCGGCGAACTCGGAAGAGGGCCGTGCGATTCTTGCGCTCAAAGCGTTGCGCAAGGCTGGCAAGGCACCGAGCACGCTCGTCGTGCAGGCGCTGAACTTCGCACGACCGCAGTTCGAGAACAAGTTCCCGGCGGGCGCTACCGCGTCGGTCGTGGGCATCTTCGAGCGAGAG
>JANOFZ010000179.1:0-5872 GCA_031413935.1 Thermoleophilia bacterium
CGGACGTCATCCGCGAGGATGCGCACAGTGGTGTCCAGTGTGGCGCTCATACGGCGAAGGGTAGGACCCGTGGAGGACGCTGGCAAGCTCCGCGTCTGACCGTTCGTCTGACCCGAGGCTGATTCGACCCGAATCCGGGCAACAAAAAAGGCCCCTTTTCCAGGGCCTTCTCTGAAGCGGATGATGAGACTCGAACTCACGACCTTCTGCATGGCAAGCAGACGCTCTACCAACTGAGCTACATCCGCGCACTAGCCTGAACACTGGGCTGATGTCCTGTCCGACCACTCTCGAATCGAGTGTTGGTCTGCCAGTTGGTCAGCTTGTGTCCCTTCCGGCGTCGAGATTAGCGGACCCGCCGCGCTTCCCACCGTCCCTCCACTGACCGCGAGTGCCGCCCGGAGCAGGCGCTCCAGGCGAACCGATCAGTCCCCGCAGCGGTGCTGCACCCGGGACCGCGCCACACGCTCGTCGCTGTAGCGTCGAACCAGGCGTCGATCTGCCCCTTCTGGTCGGCTGCCTGCCCACTCAGGAACTACGGCTCGACCACCGTGCCCTTGGGCGGGGCGGCGAGGAGATCGAACATCGGCGCCAGCGCCCCCGTGGCTTCGGCCTGCCTGAGTACCGCTTCCCGTGCCTGCGCCGACTCCCAGTCGGCGATCTCGACAAGCATGTCGGGGTCGTCGACCGCCTTGTGGAACGTCGCGCCGAGAAGGCCGGGCATGTTCGGTCCGTGCTCGTTCATCATCCGCTCGATCAGACTCAGCAAGTCGTTCCGCTGGCCCGGCCTGGCCTTCATCTCGACGATCACCTTGACTGCCACCGAAACTCCTTCCCGAGGCTTCTTGAACTCGTGTGCGATCCTACAACCCGGGCCGCGTACGGCTACTCCACCGGAGGCTGCTCGGGCACGACGCGTGCTGCCTCGGCTCGGTTGACCGCGTTCACGATCGCGCGCAACGACGCGGTGAGGATCGAGCCGTGGACGCCGACGCCCCAGAACGCCTCGTCGCCGACGTCTGCCTCGACGTAGGCGGCGGCCTTCGCATCAGCGCTCGCCGACATCGCGTGCTCGTGGTAGTCGCGAATCGCGATCGAGACGCCGAACGCCTTCTGGAACGCATCGACGAGCGCGGCGAGTGGGCCATTGCCCTCTCCCTCGATCACGCGCTCTTCGCCGTCGACCTTCACGCGCGCCGCGATCTGGTCGGAGTCCTCCTCGCTCGAGTGCGTGTACGCCACGAGCTCGTATGGGGTGACATGCGCGAGGTAGTGGGAGGTGAACGCCTCCATCAGCTCACCGCCCGTCAGCTCTCCCCCACGCACGTCCGTGATCTGCTGCACCCGGCGCGCGAAGTCGACCTGAAGACCGCGCGGCAGCTCGAGATGGTGGTCGGCGGCCATCAGGTACGCAACCCCACCCTTGCCCGACTGCGAGTTGACCCGGATGATCGCCTCGTAGCTCCGCCCCACGTCCTTGGGGTCGATCGACAGGTAGGGAACGTCCCACACCTCCGAGCCGGAACGGGCCTGCGCGTCCATCCCCTTCTTGATCGCGTCCTGATGTGAGCCGGAGAACGCCGTATAGACGAGATCGCCAACATAGGGGTGTCGCGGGTGGATGGGAAGCTCGTTGCACGCCTCGACGATCTCGCGCGCCTCGTCGATCTGCGACAGGTCGAGCTCCGGATCGACGCCCTGGGTGAAGAGGTTCAACGCGATCGTGACGAGATCAACGTTGCCGGTGCGCTCGCCGTTACCGAACAACGTTCCCTCGACCCGCTCGGCTCCGGCCATCAGGCCGAGCTCGGCGGTCGCGACGGCCGTCCCCCGGTCGTTGTGGGGGTGGACCGAGAGGATCGAGGCATCGCGATACGAGAAGTGCCGCCCGAACCATTCCATCCGGTCGGCGTAGACGTTCGGCGGGAACTGCTCGACGGTCGTCGGCAGGTTCACGATCATCTTCGCCGCGGGTGTCGGCCCCCACTCCTCCGCCACCCGCTCGCAGATCTCGACGGCGTAGTCGAGCTCCGTGTGGTGGAAGCTCTCCGGTGAGTACTGGAAGACGATCTCCGTCGCCGTCTCCCCGGCGAGACGCTTGCACAGCGCCGTTCCGCTCACCGCGAGCTCGGTGATCCCCTCACGCTCCATGCGGAACACCACCCGCCGCTGCGTGACGGAAGTCGAGTTGTAGAGATGCATGATCGCGCGCCTCGCACCGTCGACCGCCTCGAAGCTGCGCTCGATCAGCTCGGGTCGCGCCTGCGTCAACACGGCGATCGTAACGTCGTCGGGGATCAGCTCCTGGTCGATCAGCGTTCGCACGAAGTCGAAGTCCGCCTTCGAGGCCGAGGGGAAGCCCACCTCGATCTCCTTGATTCCCAGGGTGAGGAGCAAATCGAAGAACCGTCGCTTCCGCCCGGCATCCATCGGGTTGACGAGCGCCTGGTTGCCGTCACGGAGGTCGGTGGAGCACCAGATCGGAGCGTGCTCGAGGACACGATCGGGCCAGGTGCGATCGGGCAGCGAAACGGTCTCGTACGGACGGTACTTCTGGAACGGCATCGAACTCGTCTGGTCGCTCATTCAGCTCAACTCCTCCGGAAGACGAACCTCTCCCTCTGGGTGCGGGTGCACGGGCACGGGTATGTCATCGCTCGATCCCCTAGCGGGGAAGGAGGAGGGCAAGCGCGAGCAGGCCGAGTGCGGCCGAACGATCGCTGCGCGTCTCGCTGATCATCTCCGTTCACGATACCGGAGACGGACCGACCGGACAACATGCAGCGGCGCCGGCGTGTGAGCCTAGACTTGCGCCATGGCCCGAGACCCCCGCCACGACATCCTCTTCGAGCCGGTGCAGATCGGCCCGAAGACGCTGCCAAACCGCTTCTACCAGGTACCGCACTGCACCGGGTTCGGGACGACGAAGCCCGGTTCACAGGCGTTGCACCGAGCGGTGAAGGCCGAAGGAGGATGGGGTGCCGTCTGTACCGAGTACGCGCCCGTATCGGCCGATTCCGACGAAACGCCCTACGTGGCCGCACAACTCCTCGACGAAGGCGACCTCGGGAACCTCGCTCTCATGGTCTCTGCTGCGCACGCGCACGGCGCTCTGGCGGGCATCGAGCTGACGCACACGGGTGCCCACGCGGAGCGCCGAACTACCCGCTGGCCTGCGATCGGCCCTTCCCAGCTGGCAAGTGAGCAATCGCCGTTCAACGTTCCGAAGGCCATGGAGCTCGACGACATCCGGCGCGTCCAGAGGGACTGGGTCGAGGCGGCGAAGAAGGCGTGCTCGGTCGGCTTCGACCTTATCTATGTCTACGGCGGTCACAGCTACCTGCTGACCCAGTTCCTGTCGCCATTCACGAACAAGCGCACCGACGCCTACGGTGGGTCGCTCGAGAATCGTGCCCGCATGTGGACCGAGACGCTCGAGCTCGTGCGGGAGGCAGTCGGAGACATGGCGGCCGTCGTCGTGCGCATCGGCGTTGACCTCACTCCGGGGTTGGCAATCGACGAGGCTCTCGACTTCGTGCGACTCGCCGATCCCCTCGTCGATCTCTGGGACGTCAACGTGGGGTCGATCTCCCTCTGGTCACACGACTCGGGCCCATCACGCTTCTTCGCCGAGGGCTACCAGCTCGAATGGACGAGTCGGGTACGCGAGGCTACGACGAAGCCGATCGTTGCCGTCGGGCGATTCACGAGCCCCGACCTGATGGCAGACGTGATTCGCGGCGGAACGGTCGATCTGATCGGTGCGGCCCGGCCTTCGATTGCCGACCCCTTTCTGCCGCGCAAGATCGAGGAAGGACGGTACGACGACATCCGGGAGTGCATCGGCTGCAACGTCTGTATTTCGAAATCGGAGTCCGGCCACCACCTCGGCTGTACGCAGAACGCGACCGCGGGCGAGGAGTACCGGCGAGGCTGGCATCCCGAGCGGTTCGAACCGGCAGCGAACGCCGAGCGAGATGTCCTTGTCGTGGGCGCCGGCCCTGCCGGCATGGAGTGCGCGATCGTGCTCGCGAGGCGCGGCTTCCGACGCGTCCACCTCATCGACGGAGAGGCGGAGATCGGCGGGATCATGCGCTGGGTTCCGCGGCTGCCCGGGCTCGGTGAATGGGGACGCGTCCTCAACTGGCGGCGTATTCAGCTCGAGAAACTCAAGAACGTCGAGGTCTTCACCGGCCTTCGACTCGACGCCGAAGCCGTGCTCACCTACGGAGCCGAGCTCGTCATCTTCGGGACCGGCTCGCACTGGGCAGGCGATGGGCTGAACGCGGCGACCCACGAGCCGATTCCCGGGGCCGATGCCACGCACCCCTGGGTGCTGACGCCCGAGCAGGTGATGACCGAGGGAAAGCGCCCGCCCGGCAATCACGTCGTCGTCTACGACGCGGAAGGCTACTTCGTCGCCTCGGGAGTGGCCGAGCTTCTCGCGCTCGAGGGCTATCGTGTCGAGCTCGTGACCCCGTTCGACGTGGTCGCTCCCGTCACGGACGAGACCCTCGAGGGCCCGCTGCTTCGCCGCAGGCTTCACGGCGCCGGGATCGCGATGCGGCGAAATCTCACCGTCACCGGGATCGGGCCCAGGCGTGTCTCCTGCGAAACCGAGTTCGAGGAGGCGGTCGAGATCGAAGCCGACGGCATCGTTCTCGTCACGCAGCGACGGTCGGATGACGCGTTGTATCACGCTCTCCGCGCGGATGAGCGGGCGGTCGCCGAGGGGATCGAGGCGGTCTACCGGATCGGGGACTGCGTGGCGCCGCGCATGATCGCGGAGTGCATCTTCGACGGCCATCGCCTCGCGCGAGAGATCGACTCGGCCCATCCTGCGGTCCCGCTGCCCTTCAAGCGCGAGCGAATGCTGGTCACGGGCTCGATGTTTCCCTGAACCGTCTCGGAGGCGATGAGGTCGCTGTCTCTACCCGACGGCGTCGAGTGCTTCGTTCACGAGCCGATCGGCGAGCTCGTTGTGCTCGCGTCGAACCGCGGTGTAGCGCACGGCGCCGACCGCTCGCGCGAGGCGCGTCGCCTCGATGCTGAGCTCGCGGAGGGCGGCGTTCTTGATCTTGTACTCGCCGCGCATCTGCTTGACCATCAGCTCGGAATCCGAGACGACCTCGATCTCGGTCAGCCCGAGCTCGGCTGCCCGGCGCAGGCCGTTCAGGAGCGCCGTGTACTCCGCGACGTTGTTCGTCTGAACGCCAATTGCGTCGCCACGAGCATCGAGCACGACGCCGTCGGCGTCCTGGAGCACGAATGCAGCGGCCGCCGGCCCCGGGTTGCCGCGGGCGCCACCGTCGGTGAAGAGCTTTACGGACATCGGTCAGCCCGGAACGTCGAAGACGATGCCCTGGGCCAGTGGAAGCTCGCTCGTGAAGTTGACCGTTGCGGTCTGACGACGCATGTAGGCCTTCCAGGCGTCCGACCCTGACTCGCGGCCGCCACCCGTCTCCTTCTCCCCACCGAAGGCCCCGCCGATCTCGGCGCCGCTCGGCCCGATGTTGACGTTCGCGATCCCGCAGTCGGAGCCGGAGCTCGCGAGGAAGCGCTCGGCCTCCCGCAGATCCGTGGTGAAGATAGAAGAGGCGAGTCCCTGCGGGACGCCGTTCTGGATCGCGATCGCCTCGTCCGGCTCGGAATAGGTGAGCACGTAGAGGAGCGGCGCGAACGTCTCGCGCTCGACGACCGCGGTCTGTGCCGGCATCCGAACAAGCGTGGGGCTCGCGTACCAGGCGTCCGGGAATTCGTCTGCGAGTGCGCGTTCACCCCCGGCGACGACCTCGCCACCCGCCGCACGGGCGTCGGCGAGTGCATCCTCCAGGCCGGCAAACGATTCGCTGCTGATGAGCGGGCCGACGAG
>JANOFZ010000180.1:0-9097 GCA_031413935.1 Thermoleophilia bacterium
TCTTGATCTGCCCGTCCGTCTGCACCCAGATGCGGGAACGAAGGTCGTTGCGGACGAGCGTTTGCTGCGTCTCGGCGAGGCCGATCTCCCAGGGAATGCCCGCGAAGAGGATCGATGACAGCGGCGACGCACCCGTTCCACCGTCGTGACCCGAGATGAGGACGTGATCGGCGTTCGCCTTGGCAACACCGGCCGCAACGGTGCCGACGCCGACTTCGGCGACGAGCTTCACCGAGATGCGGGCAGTCGGGTTCGCGCAGCGGAGGTCGTAGATCAGCTGCTTCAGATCCTCGATCGAGTAGATGTCGTGGTGGGGCGGTGGCGAGATGAGACCGACGCCCGGCGTCGTCAGACGAACGCTTGCGATGTAGTGGTCGACCTTGTGCCCCGGCAACTGGCCGCCTTCGCCGGGCTTCGCACCCTGGGCCATCTTGATCTGGATCTCATCGGCGTTCGTGAGGTAGTCGATCGTCACCCCGAAGCGGCCAGACGCGACCTGCTTGATCGCGGAGCGGCGGAGGTCGCCGTTTGCGTCGGGCGTGAAACGAACGGGATCCTCTCCCCCCTCGCCCGTGTTCGACTTTCCACCGATGCGGTTCATGGCGATCGCGAGGTTCTCGTGTGCCTCGCGCGAGATCGAGCCGAGCGACATCGCGCCCGTGACGAAACGCTTCACGATCTCGCTCGCGGGCTGGACTTCCTCGAGCGGGATCCCGCCGTCGTCCGCGTCACGGAAGCGCAACAGTCCACGCAGTGTCAGCCGCCGCACTGCGTCGGCATTGACCGCGCGCGCGTATGCCTCGTACGTCTCGAAGCTCCCGTTGCGCACTGCGTCCTGGAGCAGGGCGATCGTCGCCGGGTTCCACTGATGGTGCTCGCCGTCGCGACGCCAGGCGTAGAGGCCAATCACCGGCAGGAGCGTGTCCGTGCCGCCGGGGTAGGCGCGGGCGTGACGGGCCAGCATCTCGCGTCCGATCTGCTCGATGCCGATCCCACCGATGCGCGATGCGGTACCCGTGAAGTGACGGTCGACGAGCTCCGAGGCGAGGCCCACCGCCTCGAAGATCTGCGCGCCGCAATACGACGGTACCGTCGAGATGCCCATCTTCGAGAGCGTCTTCAGGATCCCCTTGCCGATCCCCTTCACGGCCCGCTGTCTGGCCACCTCGGCGGTCATGCCGTCCGGGAGGAGGCCCAGGTCGACGAGCTCGCCCAGCGTTTCGAGCATCAGATACGGGTTGACAGCGGCTGCGCCGTACCCGATCAGGGTTGCGATGCTGTGGACGCTCCGCGCCTCGCCCGTCTCGGCGACGAGGCCTGCCTGAAGGCGCGTTCCCTCGCGAACGAGGTGGTGATGGACGGCGGCGACCGCGAGGAGCGCCGGCACAGGCGCGCGCTCCGGGCCGACGGCGCGGTCGGAGAGAATGAGGATGTTGATCCCGACGGCGAGCACGGCGTCGGCCTCGCGACAGAGGCGCTCGAGGGCCGCATCGAGCCCGGCCGGGCCCTCGGAGACGGGCCACGTCGCGTCGAGCGTGTGCGCCTTGAAGACTGCAGAGTCCACCTGCCGGAGCTGCTCGAGCTCGGCATCGAGGAGGATCGGGGACGGGAGTGCGAGTTGGCGCGCATGCTCGGGCGTTTCGTCGAAGAGGTTTTTCTCGGAGCCGATGCTCGCCTGCAGGCTCATCACGATCGCCTCACGGATCGAGTCGATCGGCGGATTGGTGACCTGCGCGAAGAGCTGCTTGAAGTAGGAGTAGAGGATCCGGTTGCCGTCGGAGAGGACGGCAAGAGGCGTGTCGTTCCCCATCGAGCTGACCGCCTCCTCGGCGTTCCGCGCAAGCGGCGCGAGCGTCACCTTCATGTCCTCCTGCGTGTAGCCGAAGGCGATCTGGCGCTGGCGCAGCGTCTCAGTGGGCGCGGTCCGAGGCTCGCGCGCAGGCAGATCGGCGAGCTCGACGACCTCGCTCTCGAACCACGCGGAGTACGGCTTACGGGATGCGATCGCGAGCTTTGCCTCGTCGTTCGGCACGATCCGACCCTGCTCGAGATCGACGAGGAAGAGCTTCCCAGGTTGCAGTCGGCCCTTACGGAGGATGTCAGCCGCCGGGATGTCGAGCACCCCCGCTTCCGAGGCGAGAACGACCCAGCCGTCGCGTGTCTCGAGCCAGCGTCCGGGCCGCAGTCCGTTGCGATCGAGCGTCGCCCCAATCACCCGGCCGTCGGTGAAGGAGACGGCGGCAGGGCCGTCCCAGGCCTCCATCAGGCACTGGTGGTACGCGTAGAACCCGAGCAGCTCGGGCGGGAGATCCGTGCGCCCGGCGGTCGCCTCGGGGATCATCATCATGATCGCGTGCGGTAGCGAGCGGCCGCCGAGGACGAGGAGCTCGAGGACGTTGTCGAGCGTCGCGGAATCGGACCCTCCCGCCTGGACAACGGGGAGCACCTTGTGGAGATCATCGCCGAAGAGCTCCGACGCGAGCTGCGACTCGCGTGCGCGCATCCAGTTGATGTTGCCGCGCACCGTGTTGATCTCGCCGTTGTGGGCGATCATCCGGTACGGGTGCGCGAGCTCCCAGCTCGGGAACGTGTTCGTCGAGAAGCGGGAGTGGACAAGCGCGAGAGCCGACTCCGTGCGCTCGTCCTGGAGGTCCGGGAAGTAGCCGCGCAGCTGCGTCGCCGTGAGCATTCCCTTATAGACGATCGTGCGCGAGGAGAAGCTCGGGACGATCGCGTCGGAGCCGAGCTCCAGCTCAAAGCGGCGGCGGATCACGTAGAGCTTTCGCTCGAAGGCGTCCTGGTCGACGGTCGCTTCGACGCCGGCCGAGACGAAGAGCTGCCGGATCACGGGCGCCGCCGCACCCGCGGTCACCCCGACGAAGGCAGGGTCGACGGGAACGTCACGCCAGCACACGAGCCGCTGTCGCTCTTCGTCCACGAGACGGGCGAGATGCTCCTCGAGCTCGTTCCGCCGTCCCTCATCGACGGGAAGGAAGCACATCGCGACGCCGTAGCGACCCGGCTCGGGAAGCGGCTCGTCGAGAACCGCGCGGAAGAACGCGTCGGGCAGCTGGAAGAGAATGCCGGCGCCGTCGCCCGTGCCGGCATCGGCACCCGTCGCGCCGCGATGCTCGAGGTTCTCGAGCGCCCGCAGCGCACGTTCGACCGTCTCGTGCTGCGGGATCGCATCCAGCCGAGCGACGAACGCAACGCCACACGCATCGTGCTCATAGTCGGCCGAGTAGAGGCCCGTCGCCGCCGCGCGCGTCGTGCTCACTGTGGCCTCCCTGCGAGGGGATCGACCATCGCCGGCATTGAAATCCGGGGGGCCACGCACACGATCTCTCCTCTACGGGCGGTGTCGAGTGCGGGCGCGAACGTCGAGCATGCTTCAAAGAATAAAGCAACGGCCCGGCCACCGACGCACACGCGGCCCGCAACGGGTCGCACACCCGAGGGACGGGCCTGAATCCAGAGGCCACGACGGTACGATGACCCTCATGGGCGCATCGATCCTGGCTGATCCAGCGGTGGGGCGAACACTTACGATCCGTGGAACGGCATACCCGGTGCTGCTGCCCAAGGTGCGCGACCCCAGGCTGCGCCTTGCTGCAGTCATCACGTCGCTGCAGGTCCTCGGCCAGACGGCGTTTGGCTTCCAGCTCTCGATCGCACAGATCCTCGTCGCGCTCGCGACCTGCGCGATCCTCGAGTTCGGGATCACGTTCCGGCAGCGACGGGTGATCATGTGGCCGGCGAGCGCTCTGCTGACGGGCAACGGCGTTGCATTCGTCCTTCGCGTTCCCGGGACGGAGCACGGGGACTGGTGGAGCATGAATGGGTGGTGGATCTTCGCCGGGACGGCTGCCGTGGCCCTCCTCTCGAAGCACCTGATCCGCTTCCGGGGCCACCACTTCCTCAACCCCTCGAACTTCGGGCTCGTCGTCTGCTTTGTGCTCCTCGGATCGACGCGGGCCGATCCACTGGCCCTCTGGTGGGGGCCGATGTCCCTCTGGATGGTGCTCGCGCTCGGGATCATCGTCGTCGGCGTCTTCACGATCCTGCTGCGGCTCCACCTGCTCGCGATCGCCGTCACGTTCTGGGTCACGTTCGCGGTTGGTATCGGTGTGATCGCCGCCGCCGGTCACGAGATGACGGCCCGTTGGCACCTTGGCCCGATCACCGGATTCGAATTCTGGCGGGTGCTCGTCTTCTCGCCCGAGGTGCTCATCTTCCTCTTCTTCATGATCACCGACCCGAAGACCTCACCGTCCGGAATACGTCAGCGCCGTGTCTACGCCGTCGCGATCGGACTCGTCGCCGTGCTCCTGATCGCGCCCACGACGACGGAGTTCTGGACGAAGGTCGCTCTGCTCGGCGCGCTGACGCTCGTGTGCGCTTCGCGCCCGGTGATCGCGTTGCTCGCGCCGCGCTTCGGGCCGATGTTCACCGTTCCGCGGCAACCCGTTCTCGGCGCCCTGGCGGTCGGTGGCTGCGCTGCGTTCGCTGGGCTACTCGTTCTCGCCGGCCTTCCCGCGCGTCCGAGCGCGGCGTTCGCGAGCCCGGCTGCCACGGGAGTGCTGCCGCCCGCAACGATCCTTCCCTCGAAAGGGGTCGCAACGCAGCTCGACGCCGCTCTCGCTCGCCAGATCACCGCTGATCTCGTCTCCGACTTCAAGCTCGAAGCCGAGGCGCTTCGCAAACGAGACAGGAGCGTGGCCGCCACCGCGGCGGGCGGCGCGCGGCTGCAGGGTCTCTGGCAGCAGATCGGCCTCGCGAGCAACCGCGCGCTCATCGTTCCGACGCGCACCATCGAGAGCCTGCAGATCAACCTCGAGGCCGCCGTCGGCCAGGCGCCGCCGCTCGTGATCGCCACGGTCTCCGGCACCGAGACGCTGGTCACCGTCGAGGGCACACCTCCGACTGTGGCCTTCCGCGGCAATGCGACACCCTTTACCCGGACTCTCGAGCTTCAGCTCGATCGAGGGCGGTACGTGATCGTCGGCATGCGGGGAGGAACACCCGAGGCAGCAGCCGGAGCCTCGGCGCAACTCGCCTCGTCCGGTCTCGGGGGCATCCAGCTCGAGGATGTTGCGGCGCGGGTCGGGATCGACTTCCGCCAGAGCGCGTTCCGCACCCCAAGCACGACGGACGCGATCGGGATGATGGGCGGAGGAGTTTGCTGGGTCGATGTCGACAACGACGGCTGGCTTGATCTCTTCGCGGTCAACTCGTACTCCGACCTCGACTATGGCCACTGGCTCGAGCATGGCGGGCCACCGCGAAGCGCGCTGTTCAGAAACCGGAACGGCACGTTCACCGATGTCAGCCGGACATCGAAGGCAGGGATCCGGATTCGCGGGAGCGGGTGCGTCGTCGGCGACTTCAACAGCGATGGATTCAGCGACATCTACGTGACGGCCGCCGGCAACGATGCGCTCCTCTGGAACGATGGCAAGGGCCGCTTCACCGAAGGAGCCCGTGCCGCCGGCATCACGGCCTGGGGCTGGCATTCGGGCGCCGCAGTCGGAGACGTGAACGGCGACGGGCGGCCCGACCTCTTCGTCGCGGGCTACACGAATGCGACTGCCGTGATCCCGAACTCGACGTCGGGATTCCCGAACGACCACCTCGGCGTCCGAGACCTGCTCTATATCAACCTCGGGAACGACCAGAACGGCCGCGCTCGGTTCCGGGAGGTCGGCGAGAAGGCCGGCATCGACACCCGCGTCGAGCACGGTCTTGGAGCGGTGTTCACCGACATCGACAACGATGGTCGCCTCGACCTCTACGTTGCGAACGACGCGAACCCGAACCGCCTCTACATGAACCTCCCGGGCAACCAAAGCGGCCTCGGCTTCCGGCTCGAGGAGCGTGCAGCGCGCGCGGGTATCGCGGACCCGAATGCAGGAATGGGGATCGCGGCCGCCGACTACAGCGGCGACGGTCGCACCGACCTCCTCGTGACCAACTCCCACAAGCAGCTGCATGCGGTCTTCCGCAGCGACGTCGCGAAGGGCTCCGGCCCGGCGTTCAGCGACGCACGCTCGGACATCGCCGGGGCGTTCGATACGAGCCTTGCCGGGTGGGGAGCGTCTTGGGTCGATCTCGACCTCGACGGCAACCTCGACCTCGTGCTCGCAAACGGATCGATCCCCGTCGCGGGTTTGAAGGCGAGCGCCGAGCCGGTTCAGGTCTTCGAGAATCTGACGGCGCACGATCGGCCGGGACAGTTCGCGGATGCCACACGTGCAGTCGGGCTTGCTGGAGCGCCACGGGTTATCGGGCGAGGACTCGCGGCGGCCGACTACGACAACAACGGCAGCATGGACGTCGCAGTCGGCTCGATCGGCGGCAAGCTGATGTTGCTGCGCAACACCGGGGCGAAGGGCAACTGGCTCATCGTCAAGACCGCACGATTCGCACCCGGGACGACCGTGACCGCGGTTCTGCCGAACGGACGGCGACTCGTGCAGGAGCTGAAGGCGGGCAGCAGCTACCTCTCGTCGGAGGATCCGCGCGCGCACTTCGGCCTCGACCGCGAGAAGCGCGTGAGCGAGCTGATCATTCGCACGCCGGGGGGACGTGAGCGGCGGATGACGGATGTAGCGGCGAACCAGGTGCTCGCACTCGGACGCTGACGCCCGACGTCGGGTTTCAGCCCGGCGTCGTAGCTACATACCCATCGCGTGATAGCCGGAGTCGACGTAGAGCATCGTCCCGGTCACGTTCACCGCATCATCAGAAAGCAGGTACGCGGCAGCGCCACCGACGTCGTCGGAATCGATGTGGCGATGGAGTGGCGCGCGCTGCTCGAACATCTCTTCCATTGTCGTGAAGCCTGCGATCGAGCGTGCGGAGAGCGTGCGCACGGGCCCGGCGGAGACGGCGTTGATCCGGATCCCGCTCTCTCCGAGATCCCACGCGAGGTGGCGAACACACGCGTCGAGCGTCGCCTTCGCGACGCCCATCACGTTGTAGTGCGGCACTGCTCGGACGCCTCCGAGGTAGGTCATCGTCACCATCGAGCCACCACCGCGCACCTGCATCAGCGGCTCCGCAGCCTTCGCGCACGAGACGAGTGAGTAGGCGGAGATGTCGACGGCCATCCAGAAACGATCGCGGGGCGTGTCGATGAACCGGCCCTCGAGATCCTCCGCGGCAGCGTAGGCGACCGAGTGCACGAGCAGATCGAGCCCACCACCAAAGGCCTCGCCGGTCTCGGCGAAGACCCGGACCACATCCTCCTCGGAGCGGACGTCACATTCGGTGACGAGCTTCGCATCGACCGACTCGGCGAGCTCGCGCACGCCCTTCTCGATCCGCTCACCCTGGAACGTGAACGCGAGCTCGGCGCCCTCCTCGTGAAGACGCCTGGCGATCGCCCACGCGATCGATCGCTTGTTGGCGACTCCAAGGATGAGCGCCTGCTTGCCCTCGAATCTCCCGGCCATGCGACGATCCTAGCTGCTTCCCCCGGAGCGACGTTAGCGTCGGGCACCGGGCCGTTCCGCGGGGGTAGTAGCGTAGATTTCAGGCTCAGCCTTGGTTGTTGGGAAGGTTGGTTCGCGAAAAAAAAAGATCTAGACAGTCTAGATTTTTACAGCTAGATTGAAGGGTATGATCTGGCAGCTCCAGACCGCAAAGCAGAAGCTCTCCGAGGTCATCGACCGAGCCGTTTCCGAGGGGCCGCAGACGATCAGTCGGCACGGCCGCGAAACCGCCGTGGTCGTCTCGGTGCGGGACTACCGCAGGCTGACGGGAGACGACGGCCTCAAGGACTTCCTCCTCTCCGGGCCGACACTCGAGGGTCTCGATCTCGAGCGGGCGCGCGACCTTCCCCGCCCGGTCGAGCTCGACGGCTAGTGGCGTTTCTGCTCGACACGAACGTCGTCTCGGAGCTCCGGCGTCCGCGTCCTGAGCCTCGCGTCCAGGCATGGCTCGGAGGTGTCGCGTCGGTCGATCTCCATCTGAGCGTGCTCGTTGCCGGCGAGATCCGACGTGGCATCGAGCTCCTCCGACCGCGCGAGCCCGATCGCGCGCGGACGCTCGATGAGTGGCTGAACGGGCTCGTAGATGCATACGCTGACAGGCTCCTCCCCCTCTCCGCAACGGTGGCCGATACCTGGGGGCGCCTTTCGAGCCTCCGACCGTTGCCGGTGGCCGACGGGCTGATGCTCGCAACCGCGAAGGTGAACGGCCTCACACTCGTTACTCGTGAAGCTGCGTCGCTCGCCGATCTCGGCGTGCCGACCCTCGATCCCTGGCAGGCAAAGGGCGAGGAGTCGCCGGCGTGACGTCGCCGTGACGCTTCCACCCGCGCTGCAGACCGGTATCGAGGAGCTCGTCCATGGGCTTAACCCCAAGGAGCTCGAACGGTCCGCGCGCGGGCTGTCGGAGGCATACCGCGCGGGCGGGTCGGCCGCTGCGCGCGCGGCGCGGACGCCGGGCGACGTTGCGGCCTATCTCGCGACCCGGGCGCCTGCAACCTACGCCGCGGCGACAGACGTGTTCGAACGGATTCGCGAACTCCGTCCCCACTGGAACCCCACCTCGATGCTCGATCTCGGCGCAGGACCGGGGATCGCGAGCTGGGCTGCCGCCGAGGCATGGCGCCAGATCGAGGCCATCACGCTCGTCGAAGCGGAGGCGGAGATGGTACGCGCCGGACGGAAGCTCGCCGAGAAAGGACCCGAGGCGTTGCAGGAGGCGAGCTGGATCGTGAGCGACGCCGGAGCTCCCGGCACGAACGCGGATCTCGTCATCGTCTCCTACGTGGTCGGAGAGCTGACGCCAGCGGCGCTGGACGAGATCGTAGGCCGCGCATGGGAGCGCACCACCGACACGCTTGTGATCATCGAGCCCGGCACGACGGCGGGCTACCGACGCACCCTCGCCGCGCGCGACGCAGTGCTCGCCACCGGTGGCTCGACACTCGCGCCGTGCCCTCATGACCGAGCGTGCCCACTCCCAGACGACGACTGGTGCCACTTCTCGGTTCGCCTACCGCGAAGCAGAACGCACCGGCTCGCGAAGGACGCCGAGCGGGGGTTCGAGGACGAGAAGTTCTCCTACGTTGTGCTCTGCCGCGAGCCAC
>JANOFZ010000181.1:0-2700 GCA_031413935.1 Thermoleophilia bacterium
GATCGATGACGTAAGGGTGACGAAAGTCGCGATACGCTCTTCCCTCGCGACTTTCGTCACCCTTACGTCATCGGAACCTGGCGGAGGATGTCGACCTGGATGCGGTCGAGGATGTCGGTCAGCGTGTCGCCCGTGGCGGTGATCCCGTGGTTGCGGAGACCGATCACCGCATGTGTCGGATCCGGCTCGCGAGCGATCAGGTCGGCGACCGATTCGGCGAGCTCCTGCGTTCCACACGGGTAGTTGATGTCGGTTGCCGCGATGCCCTCCATCCATGCGTGCACATGGAGGATCGCACCAACCTCCGGGTGAGCCTGGTAGATCATCCAGTGCTCGATCGCGTCGACCGAGACACGTCGCGGCTCGATCCCGGGCGCGACGCTGATGCGCATGCACGCGTTCTCCTCGTCGTAATCCGTGACGAGCAGAATGTCGCGACAGGGCTCCTCGAGAGCGGTCTTGTCGACGCCCGAGGCGCTCATCCAGAATCGCGTCTCGTCCTTGCGGGCCGAGAGGTTTCCGTAGGAGAGGCCACCGACCTGGTAGAGCCGCATCACGTGGCGTAAGTCGCGCTCGTTCAGGAACTCGTGCACCGGGAACGGGGCCGGCAGGAGATCGAGCTCGCCCATGCGCTTGCCGGCGGCGTTGATGTCGGCAGTGATCTCATCGCCAGCCCACAGCTCGGGCTCGAGGTCGGGGATGAACTCGTTGTCGATCACGAGCTTCGACTTCGCGAGCGGCGCCAGGCGCTCGAACACTTCGGCCGGATCGTCGGAGATCTTGTACGTGCCGCGCTCCATCGTCGTGAACCACACGCCCTGGCCGGGAACATGGAGGACGACGACATTCGCGAGCGTGCGAACAAGGTTCGGGTAGCTCGTGCGGAGCACGTCGTCCGGCACCTCGTCGAGCTCGTAGAACGAGGCGGAATAGGTGCCGCGCGAGGAACGACGGAAAGCCTTCGGATCGCCCGTGTCGAACATGTTGAGGACGAAGTCGGCGTCGGCGTGATCGTCGACGAGCTCGAAGTCGTCCGCGGTGAACTCCGCTGCAACCGCCTCTACCCACGCACGGTGCGAGTCGGACGTCGGGGTTCCCCAGAGTGCGAGTTTGCGCATATCTCAAGTGTACCGCGGGGTTCGACCGGAATCATCGTGCACGCAACCGATCAGCCTCCTGGGGGATCAGTTCAGCGGAAGAGATCGCGCTCACGTGGCATGATGAGATCTGCAGCACGGCCGTCGCCGCTTGCATCAACGCCTCGCACGATTGCCGCGGGCACGCCGTTCGCCTTGCCCATCACGAGCTCGGCCGCGCCGGCGATCTCGTCGGCCACGGCGATCATCGTCGAGCGGAGCTCGTACCCGTCGCTGTCGGTCGTTCCGCGTAGATCCCTGAGGGCCACGATTCCGGCCACTCCGAGCGCCACGTCCGTCGTTCCCTGCCTCCACGCCCGGCCGAACGAGTCGCTGACGATGACCCCCGGTGCGATGCTCGTCAGCTCGGTCAACCGGCCGCGCAGTCCCGCCGCAGAGCCATCCGGATCGATGGGAAGTAGGATCACCGTCCCGAAGCCTTTCGCGTTCGACGCGTCGACGCCGGCCGATGCGCAGACGAAACCATGGGACGTCTGAGAGATCACGAGCGGCGGTCGAGACCGCACCACCTCGACGGTCTCGCGCAGGATCACCTCCACCTGACGTGGGTCGCCCTCCTCCCCTGCCAGCTCGATTGCACGGGCAGAAGGCTCGACGTCCTCGAGGCGGACAATCCGCCCCTCGACCTTCGAGACGGCCTTCTGGGCGACGACGACGACGTCGCCCTCGATGAGCCCTCCCGCACGACCGCACGCCTCGGCGAGAAGCCCTGCGAGGTCATCGCCTACCTCGAGCTCGGGGAGCCCTGCAAGTGGAATGACGCGGACTTCGGCAGGCATCGTCATTGCCCAGCTACCGAGCTTTGCACCGGAACCCCGTCGGGGAGATGGCGCAGCCTCTCCCGGGATCGACCACGACTACCACTCGCCTCCGGGGCAGACAGGCGTCGCGTGGTGAGGCACCGCACTAGACACCGGTCATGCGGAGACCGGCATGGGCCTTGTAGCGCTTGTTCACGTTCACGATCACCGCGGTCATCCCCTCGAGTGCTCGCGCGCTTGCGAGCGGCCCGGCGTCGATTGCCCGTCCTGACGTCACCTTGCCGGCGAGCTCGAGCACGATCGCCTTGGCGTCAGCGTCATCGCCACAGACGAGCGTGTCCTCGTCCGGGGCCACGTTGCCGCCGAGATTGGTTGTGAAGAAGCGAAGGGCGATTGTTTGCCACAGAACAAGGTTGAGTTCGTTCGCGCGGTGAAAGCCAAGGGTTACAACGTCGCGGTCGTTGGCGACGGCGTGAATGACGCCCCGGCGCTCGCGGCGGGCGACATCGGCATCGCAATGGGCGCGGCGGGCAGCGAAGTGGCGATTCACAGCGCGACGATTGCGCTCATGAACAACGATCTGCGCCGGCTGCCGTTTTTGGTGAAGCTTTCGCAAAGCACCCGCACGGTCATCAACCAGAACTTCTTGTTTGGCGTGTTCTTCATCATCGGCGGTCTGAGCGCGGCAGCGTTTGGCTGGTTGAATCCGATTCTCGCGGCAGTTTTGCATAACGCCGGTTCGTTAATCGTGATTTTCAACAGCGCCCGCCTCGTGCGCAAAG
>JANOFZ010000182.1:0-6836 GCA_031413935.1 Thermoleophilia bacterium
CGTGGCGCGGCGCTCCACGATTACCATCTCGCCGTGACCTGACGGTCGAAGCGGCGAGTCATCTAGAATCGCACGATGCCGCTCGCGATCAACTTCCTCTTCATCCTGCCGTTCATCATTCTCGGCGTTCTCCTGCTCGCAATGGGCGTGCTGTATCTCCTCGCGCGCATCCAGAACGGCCGTTACCTGCGCCCGATCGTGACGCTGCTCTCGAAGATCCCGTTCATGCGACGCTGGTTCCAGAAGATGTCGGTCGCTGCATACGAGCGCTCCAACCCCGAGCTCGCGGGAGCGATCAAGAAGATGCAGACCTTTGGGGAGATCAAGACGCCGGAGCAGGCGCAGAGGGCGCTCGCGGTCATGACCCCCGCAGAACGCAAGGCGTACGTCGCGATGGTCGGCGAACAGGGCGCGATGCCGGAGCCCATCAACCGCGACCAGCGGCGCCGCCAGGAGCGCGGAGCGCAGGGCATGATCGTGCAGCAGCGCCCCGGCTCGAGCGGCCGCAAGGGCAAGAAGAAGTAAAAGCACAGCGCGGGCAGAGGCTTCAGCCCACTCGCGCAACATCGAGACCCGAGGGCAGAAGGCTGAAGCCTCTGCCCGCTGAACCCGTCGAGGAGGCTTCAGCCTCCTCTGGTTGAGAGACGCCTTTCACCGGTGCCGGTAAACGATCCGCCCGCGGTCGAGATCGTATGGCGAGAGCTCGACCTTGATCCGGTCGCCGGGATTGATCCGGATTCGGTAGCGGCGCATCTTCCCGGCGGTGTAGGCGATCATCTCGTGCCCGTTGTCGAGCACCACGCGGAACATGCCACTCGGATAGGCCTCGAGAACCTCGCCCTCCATCTCGATCTTTTCCTCACCCACAACCAGCACCTCCTCGGGCGAGTCGGGTGCGGAGCCGTCTCTGACCCCGCACCTCGCTCGCACACCTCGTCCTAGTGCGGTGTCTCGCAACGTTAGACCGAGAACATGATCGCTGCGAGACACCGCACTACCAATTCAACTCAGTAGTGCGGCCTCTCATGACGATGCTGTTGCCTGTCAAACGTCATGAGAGGCCGCACTAGAGAGCGACGACGTTCGTCGCCTCCGGGCCCTTCTCACCCTCACGGGCGTTGTACTCGACCTTCGCGTTCTCGGCGAGGGTCTTGAACCCGTCACCGGCGATGTTGCTGTGATGGACGAAGAGGTCCTTGCCTCCCTCATCCGGCGCGATGAAGCCGTAGCCCTTCGCATCGTTGAACCACTTCACGGTTCCTGTTGCCATGAATCAAACACCTCCTCTCACCCATTGTCGAACGGGTGAGGGAAGCGTCGTGTGCCTCCGGAACCGCGCTCTGATTTCACCTCGCAGGGTACCCAATCGGCACCGACAACGGCGTTGTCGCTGCCGGATTCGTATGATCGGGCTCCGGTGTCCTGCGTCCGCAACCTCCCATGATCCCCCGCATGGATCCGAGCTGGCTCGAGGCGGTCGGCGACGAGCTCGAGACCCCCACCATGCAGAGTCTGCGCACGTTTCTTCGCTCCGAGGTGGCGTCGGGCCGCTGCTTCTTCCCGCCGGCGCCGCTCGTCTTCGACGCGCTCCGGTTGACGCCTCTCGACGACGTGCGCGTCGTGATCCTGGGGCAGGATCCCTACCACGGCCCCGGCCAGGCGATGGGCCTCTCGTTCTCGGTGCCTCCGGGGGTCGTCCACCCGCCGTCACTGCGGAACATCTTCGGCGAGCTCTCTACCGACCTTGGCCTTCCAACGCCTGCGACCGGCGACCTCACGCCGTGGGCCGAGCAGGGCGTCTTGCTCCTGAACAGCGTGCTCACCGTCGCTCCACGCTCACCGGCCTCGCACGCCGGAAAGGGTTGGGAGTCGTTCACCGATCGGGTGATCCACGAGCTCTCCACCCGGCGCGAAGGGATCGTCTTTCTCCTCTGGGGGCGTTACGCGCAGCAGAAGGGCACAATCGTCGACACCGCGCGACACCACGTTCTCACGGCCGCCCACCCGTCGCCGTTCTCGGCCCACAACGGCTTCTTTGGCTGCCGACACTTCTCCCGCGCGAACGCCCTGCTCGCCGCTGCCGGGCTTCCGGAGGTAGACTGGCGGCTGTAGGGGCTCAGCTCCAGGGCAGCGCCGCACCCGTAAACAGCGGTCGGGCGACCGCTTCGCCGCGCCGCTCACGCACCACCGCATACGCCTCGTCCAGTACCGGCGGACGCCCGTGCGAGTGGGCGTCCGACGCTGCGATCGCGATCTGACCCGCGTCGAGCAGCTCCCACACCGTGCGTTCCGCAGTGGAGCCATGTCGCCCCAGGAAGGAAGGCGCATTGGCACACAGCAGCCAGCCACGATCGACGAGAGGGCGAACGCACGCTGGATCCTCGGCAACGGCACGGCAGCGCTCGGGATGGGCGAACACCGGCACGAGCCCGGCTGCCTCGGCGACATGCCCTGCCTCGGTGACGACCGCAATCGCATCGTCGAGGTCGAGCCAGAAACCGGGGAACTCGATCAGGACGCCTCGGGTGCCTTCGAGGGCATACCCCTCGACGTTCTCGGGTGCAACCACGGTCGGGTAGACCTCCCAGCCGCGGCGAAGATCGAGGCCCCACGTCGCGACCTCCTTCTGCATCACGGGCAGGTCCGCCGCATAGCTGGCATCCCGCGCGGGTGTTCGCGGAAAGGTGTCCCACGGAGCATGGGCGTGTGGCGTCGCGAAGAGCACATCTGTGCCGGCCTCGAAGGCGATGCGGCAAAGAGCGAGTCCCTCCTCGATCCCCTCCGCCCCGTCATCCCCCGACGGCACGACGTGGGAGTGGACATCGACGAAACCGCGCATCCCGGGGGTCAGGCGTCCAGCGCACCGACGAACACGCGGATGCGCTCGACGGCCTGCTCGAGGTTCTCGAGCGACGAGGCATACGAGATGCGCAGGTGGTCGGTCGCATGGATTCCGAAGGCACTCCCTGCGAGCAACGCGACCCCTGCTTCGACGAGCAGTCGCTCGGCGAGTGAGTCCGCATCGAGCGTTAGCCGCGAAACGTTCGGGAAGGCGTAGAACGCGCCGCCCGGCTCGATGCAGCTGATTCCGGGAATCGTGTTGAGCGCCGGCACGAGATAGTCGCGGCGGCGGCGAAACTCGGCCACCATCTCGACGACCGCATCCTGGGGCCCCTCGAGCGCTGCGACGCCAGCGAGCTGGACGAACGGCGGCACGCAGGACGTCGAGTTGACGATCAGCCGAGTCAGCGGGTCGACGAGATCGGCAGGGACGGCGGCATACCCGAGCCGCCAACCCGTCATCGAGAAGGTCTTGGAGAACCCGTCGAGGAGAATCGTCCGGTCGAGCATCCCGGGGAGGGAGGCAATCGACGGCGCCTCTCTGTCGTAGGTGATTCGCGAGTAGACCTCGTCGGTGAGCACCCATGCCGGCGTGCGCAGAATGGCGGTCGCTGCCCGCTCGAGGTCGGCCGCGGGGATCACGCCGCCGGTCGGGTTGTGCGGCGCATTGAGGATGACGAGCCGCGTACGCGCGCTGAGCAGGCTCTCGAGCTCGGCGGGATCGAAGCTGAAGCCCCGATCCTCACGCAGCGGGAGCGGGATCGGCGTCGCTCCCGCGAAGCGCACGGCCGACTCGTAGATCGGGAAGCCCGGATCCGGGTAGATCACCTCGTCGCCAGGCCCACAGGTCGCGAGCACCGTGAAGAAGAGGAACGGCTTGGCGCCGTTCGCGACAAGCACGTTCTGTGGGTCGACGGCGACATCGCGTGACCAGGCGAGCGACGCTGCTGCAGCCTCACGCAGCACCGGAAGACCGGCCGTCTGACAGTAGTGGGTCTCTCCCGCCCTGATCGCCGCGATCCCCGCTTCCGCCACATGGGGTGGAGTCTCGAAATCGGGCTCTCCGATCTCGAGATGAATCACGTCGAGACCGTCTGCCTCGAGTGCCCGGGCTCGGGCAAGAACGGCGAACGCGCCCTCGGTGCCGAGGCGGGTAACCGCCTCGGTGACACTGGCCCTCCGCATCCCTCTGACCTTACGTGGTTGACTGGCGTGATGGACGCGGTACATGCCAGGCGGATGACGAGAAACGGTCGGATCGCCATTCTCGGGGCCGCCGTCGCCTGGTCGACCGCTGGCCTCGGCCAGCACGCGCTCGACGCGACGCCGGCGACGCAGATCGCGGGCCGCGCGTTCTTCGCGTTCCTCTTCCTGCTCGGCGTCGTCGCATTCACCGAGCGCGGCCGCGCGGTCGCATCGCTCCGATCGCTCGGGATCAGCGGCATCATCGTGACGGTCGCCCTGGCGATCTCGTCGGGAACGTTCCTCTTTGCGCTGAACTACACCTCCGTCGCGAACGTGCTCTTCTTCCAGGCTGCCGCACCCATGTTCGCGGCGCTTCTTGCCTGGATGGTCATGTCCGAGCGGATCAGCCGCCGCACCTGGCTCGCGATCGCAGTCGCAGCCGTCGGAATGTCGGTGATGGTCGCCGGATCGCTCGACGCGGGAGCTCTTGCCGTCCTGCTCCCGTTCGTGATGACCGCCTCGTTCGCCGTGGTGATCGTGATCACACGACATCGGCAGGAGGTGTCGATGCTGCCGGCGACGTGCGCATCACAGGTTCTCGTCATCGTCGTCCTCGCTCCGTTCATCTCGATCGGGTCTGCAACGAGCTCGGACTGGACGATCTTCTTCTTGCTCGGCGTTTTCCAGATGGGAATCGGTCTCACGCTCCTCACCGTGGGAGCGCGAATGCTGCCCTCCGCAGAGGTCGCGCTCCTGACGCTGCTCGAGGTCGTCCTTGGCCCACTCTGGGTCTGGCTCGCCTACTCCGAGAAGCCCACGGCGACGACGCTCGTGGGCGGCGCGATCATCACTGCCGCGGTGATCGTGCAGGCGACCGCGAGCGAGGATCCCGCCCCCGTGAGCGCCCCGACCCTGGCAGTCCCGGCGCGTGAGTCCGGCTGAGGCTTCGACCTTTGTGTTGAATCAACACAAAGTCTCTCGGTCGTCCCTCGCCCTGGCTGCGAGCTACCCGCCGGCAGGCTTTGCGCGGACTCCCACGGTCAGTAGTCGCGCCACGATCTTGTCGCGATGGTCGCCCTGGATCTCGATCGTCCCCTCTTTCACGGCTCCGCCCGTCGCACAGTGGCGCTTCAGGTCGCGTGCAACCGCCGTCAGGTCGCCGCCGAGGCCTCTGACGACGGTCACGGTCTTGCCACCACGACCGCCCTTCTCGCGGAAGACGCGCACGACCCCGTCGCTCGGTAGTTGCGGCCCCTTCGCTGCCGAGGATCGATGCGGCGTGTCCTTCCGGCGATGGTCACCGCCGTCGCTCGAATAGACGAGGCGGTGGTTCGACATCGTCCGATGGTACCTCCGATCGACGAGGTCGAACGCTGGCTCGATCGGTTCGTGGTGGCTCTACCGGGGGCACAGCATCGCGCGATCGCCTTCGACTGCCCTAGCGATCGATCGCTGGGAGCCCGTCGATGCTCGCCTCGTTCTTCTCGGCGACGTATGCGTCGAGGCCCGTCGTCCGCACCTGGTTGTCGACCCAGTCGTCGTACTGCGTGCGTCGGCCCTCGAAGCTCATCAGTGGCACGCCGTAGCCGCACGAGTCGGAGATGCGGTCGACGTCGACCCTGATCAACGAGCGCAGCGCGTGCTCGGGCGGCTCGAAGGCGCCGAGCAACTCGTCAAAGCCTTGCTCGCCGGGGAGCAGCACATCACCGGTGCCGTGTAGCCGAACGATGCGTGGCGGACCCTCGAAGGCGCAGAACATGACGACGATGCGTCCGTTCTCTCGCAGGTGCGCGATCGTCTCCGCCCCACTGCCGACGAAATCGAGATACGCAACCTTTCGGGGTTCGAGAATCCGAAACCAACCAAGGTCACCCTTCGGCGAAACGTTGACGTGCCCGTCGCCTGCAAGCGGCGCCGTGCCGACGAAGAAGACGCGTTGCGCCTCGATCCAGGTGCCGAGCTTGCTCGTGATCTCTTCGAAGACCTTGCCGATCGAGAGAGCGTACCCGACCGCGCCAGGAGACGGTCACCAGCCGACGACGACGACACGCGCACCAACCGCTTCGTAGGTTGCTTTGGCACGCAGGTCCCGGGTCGCGAGATCAGCGTCCTGCTCGACGGCAGCCAGAGCCACGAGTGCGTCGTACACCGCGCCGCCTGCGATCCCTGCCTTGCTCAGCAGTTCGGGTAGCCGAGCGGAACTCGGAACACCAAGGACGAACGGCTTCGCGAATCGCTCCTCGAGCAGTCGGGCTGCGTCAGCTGGCTCCAGCCGCAGGTCGCCGGGCAGTCGGGTCAGGACCGAGTAGGTCTCGGCGAGTGCGTGTCCACTGAGCGCCATCTCACGACCATTCCACCATCGCACGACGTCGTGATGTGCTCGGTGCGTCTGTACGAGGAGAGGCACGGCGACGCTCGTGTCGAGCCCGAGCGGAATCAGCGCCTGCCGGCGTCGATCAGTGCGAAGACATCATCGTCGTCGATCTCCGTCTCTCCGGTGACGACCAGAACGCCGGCCTCATCAACCAGCCGAGCAGTGCGCCCGGCGGGCACCAACTGGAGCCCAGCGCCGTAGCGGGAGATGTCGAGGGTCGACCCCGGAGCGAGACCCAGTGCATCACGAAGCGGCTTGGGTACCACGATTCTTCCGGCAGAGTCGATCGACGTCTTCACTGGTAGAAGACTACCATGTATTTCCCAGTTGTTTCGAGGTGCCGAGAGATCGCACCTCGTTCCGGGCTTCGCCAGGCTGAAGCCTGGCTTGAAGGGCACATCTCGACGTGTAATGGGCAATAAGCCCACCGGGCGGA
>JANOFZ010000183.1:0-2637 GCA_031413935.1 Thermoleophilia bacterium
GAGACGCCGGCCGTTGCCGCGCTCGTCGGCGCGACCTGCGTGTCGGTGCTGCGGCTGCCGCTCGCGTCGGTGATGATTGCGCTGCTTCTCACGGTCAGCGCCGGTCTCGCGGTCGCGCCGCTGATCATCGTCGCGGTCGTCGTCGCCTACCTGACGAGCCTCGGGCTGACGGCGTACGTCGACGAGCGGGTCGGGGTGGGTCGGGCGCAGCCGAACGCGCCGGCGGCCGACCCTGCCGCGCCCGTGTCGACGTCGGGCTGACTGCCCATTTCCCTCGTGCGCCGATCAGAGGATGCGCCATCCATGCGAGAAAAGATACGCTAGGATATGCTTCGATGAAGCACACATCGCTCTATCTGGACGAGGCTTTGCTTGCTGAGGCCGGTGCGATTCTCGGTACACGCGGGCCGACAGGAACGGTTCGGGCCGCACTCGCAGATGTCGTTCGCCGCGCCCGGTTGCAGTCGCTGACCGAGTGGGAGGTGGAGTTGCAGCCCGAGGAGCTGGACGAGTTGCGCCGATCCCGCACCGAGGGTCGCCCTGACTAGCCCTCCCGCGCGCCGTGCGATGCTCGCTGATAGCTCGGCCTGGATCTGGTCTCGTCGGAAGGCATACCCGGAACTCCGAGTCTGGTTCGACGAGCAGCTCGAGGCTGACGCGATCGTCAGCTGCGACCTCGTCCGGGTCGAGCTGCTCTACGGGACGCGCAACGGCGAGGCGCACGATCAGCGCACGCGCGATCTGGACGCGCTCGACACCTGCCCGATCACACCGGTCGAATGGCGGCGGGCGATCGAGGTGCAGGGATTGCTCGCTCACCTCGGCCCCGATCGTCACAAGCAGGTCAAGATCGCCGACCTGCTCGTCGCTGCGGCAGCCGAGAGCGCCGGCGTCGCGGTTCTGCACTACGACGCAGACTTCGAGGTGATCGCCGAGGTGACAGGCCAGCCGATCCATTGGCTTGCCCCGCGCGGCAGTCTCCGGTAGTCAGTCGTTCTCTCATGTCTCGCTACGGCTGCTTCGCACGCGCGCGAACAACCGCGAGAAGATCACGCACTCGATTCCGGTGAGAGTCGGGGATGAGCTCGAGCCGTCGCTCGAGCTCCTCGAGCGAAACGATGTCGGCTGACACTGCTGTGATCGCATAGCTGAGATCTCGATCTCGGCCGGCGGCGAGCTTCGCGAGGACAAGATCGTGCGCTTCGAGCAGATGGGCGGTCAGGTAGCTGTCCTCGTGCTTGAAGCGCGGTAGGACGATCGGCACGAGCCGGAGTTCCCAGCCGGCCGGAGCGACCGGCGTCTCCGGTCCGACTCCGTGCGCCCAGTACCCGTACGTTTCGTGGAACCGTGAACCCTCGCCCAGGTTGCCGTCGATCTCGTCCGCAAGCTCGGGCGCGTCTCGTGGATAGATGTCGACCTCCATCGACGTCACCAGCTCGTCGGGGACGCCGGGCACCTGCCAGACGAGGGCCTGGCTCCCGATCACGACGAACTGATCCTCGCCGGTCAGGTTGGCGGCGGCCTGGAGGACATGGTGAAGCTCGTCCTCTCTCACGCGCGTGCGGCACTCGAGTCGGTTGCGCGACTGACGATGTCGAACAACCTTGTTCGCTCCTGCTCGCTGATCGCTCCGGCGAACGGCGTGCTCTGGCGGAGGTCGCGCGACTCCTGGCTATCGGCCGAGATCACCTCCACGAGATCGTCGCGGCGCCCATCCTGGAGGAGCGTCCGCCACGTTGCCGCGTGGGGCGCGGGAATCTTGCCGCCTGCCGTCCAGATCTTGAGTCTGCGTCGCGCCTGACGGATGCGCATTGCATCGAGCTGACGCGCGACCAGTCGGTGGTAGGCGAGAGATCTGAGCTCCGCAGCGCGATGTCCGTGGCCCCCGACGCTTGCGAGCTCGTCTGCGTCGAGGACGTCTGCGAGGTCGATTGTTGCAGCATTGCGTCGACGCTCGTCGATCACGAACTTGAGCGCACGCCTGTGGCCGTTGTCACGCGCCGAGCGAACGTCGTCGAGAAGCTCGACCAGATAGTCGACCGGAACGGCGCGTCGGCCCGCAGGCGTGAGGACGGACGGAATCTCTCCGAGGTCGATCCAGCGATCGAGGGCCGGTTGACTGACCTCGAGGAGCCGTGCCGCGGTTGCCCGCGGGACAGTCCCACCCGCGATCTCGTGTAGCTGCTCGGTTACGGGCTCGAGCGTGTCCGCCAGATCGGGACTCGTCCGCTCGGTCGCGCGCAAGAGCGCGAGGTTCTGGATCGCGAGATCGATTCGGGCGCCCACAGCTGCATTCTAGCACTATATTGCGAAAAAAGTGCCAATTATGGAAGCTTTTGACCGTCAACCGCGGGCGACGCTTCGCCTCGCTGACGCGAGGCTACGCACAGCCGCTACGGCTGCTTTCGCGACGAACCTCGACGATCGGGTTATGCCTTGTCGCCCCGCATCGCCATCGACAGCGCGCCCGCGACGGCGGCTCCGATGAGTGGGCCGACGATGTAGATCCAGACGTTCCCGAACTCGCCGGCCCAGATGGCGGGGTCGATCGAGCGCGCCGGGTTGAACGAGCCACCCGAGCTCGGGCCCATCGTCACCGCGGCGGTGAAGATGAATCCACCGATCGCGACCGGTGCG
>JANOFZ010000184.1:0-3620 GCA_031413935.1 Thermoleophilia bacterium
GTGCCCGTGACCTTCTCCTTGCCGTCGGGACGAATGAACGTCCGTGGTTCCTCGACCGTTGCCACCGTCAGATCTCCTCCATGCGAGTGTGTGCCTCTATCCAATCAGACCGGCCCGAGCGTAGATGATCCGTGCTGCCGCGGGTCGCGCCACCGGGAGGATCGTCGTTCAACGGGCGAGGCCGCGGGGAATGGCCTTCTCGCGGTCGTGGAACGGCAACTCGACCACCGTGAATACGACGCCATCCTCGCGCCGTAGCTCTGCGCCGAGCCACGAGCCCGGTGCGTACGTGCAGACGTAGCCGATCCCGCACTCGAGGAACGGTGACCACGCTCCGGTCGTGACGCGGCCGACGTCGTCGCCGCCAAGGAACAGGCGATCGTTCGCGATCGGCGTCGCAGGGCCGCTGACGCCGAACAGCCTCGGCCGAGGGTCGGCGGCGAGGAGCGCCTCCTTGCCGACGAAGTCCGGCTTGTCCAGTTCGACGAACGCGCCGAGGCCGGCCCCGAACGGCGTCATCGTTGGATCGATGTCCGTGCCGTTGTCCAGGATCCCCGCCTCGATCCGCCGGATCCCGAGCGACTCGAGGCTCTGCACCTCGAGTCCGTGAGCCGCACCCGTCTCGACGACGTGATCCCAGAGAGCGAGCCCGTCCGTCTCGGCGCGCGTGTAGATCTCGAATCCCAGCTCGCCCGACCAACCTGTCCGCGAGACGAGGACATCCTGTCCTCCCATCTCCACCTCGGCGACGGCGAAGTACGGGAAGGGGTCGGGGGGCACGCTGCAGGCCGCGGCGAGGACGCCCAGCGACGTCGGCCCCTGGATCTGCATCACCCAGGACTGTGGATCCGAGATGACGACATCGAGGCCGCGCGTGTGGGCCTCGAGCCAGGCGACGAACTCGCCGTTTGCGAGGACGTACCAGAAGCGGTCAGCGCTCCAGCGGATGAGGATGCCGTCCATCAAGATCCCTCCGCGGTCGTCACAGGCGAGGGCGTAGCGGGCCTTGCCGGGCGCGAGCTTCGTCACGTCGCGCGTGAGCACGAGGTCGAGCAGTCGCTCCGCATCCGGGCCTTCGATCTGGAGCGGGTGCTCGGGCACGTCGTAGAGCACCGCCTGACGGCGGAGATGCCAGTAGTCCGCTACCGGATCACTGCCAAGCGACAGGGGGTAGAACCGCCCCGAGTACACGCCGAAGAGGGTCTCCGCGGTCGCGTAGCGGTCAACGTACGGGGAGGCCTCGAACCGCTTCGCGCTGATCCGCATGACCCGATGGGAATCGGCGTAGTTGCGTGCCTCGGTCACCGCTGGCCCGCGCCTCAGTTGGAGGGACGGCGCATGAGGTCGCGCGCGATCACGATGCGCTGGATCTCGGCGGAGCCGTCAACGACCTGGAGCATCTTCGCGAGCGCGATGAACCGCGCGAGCGGATAGTCGTGGAGCCACCCGTAGGCACCGAGCGTTTCGCTGCACTGGATCGCGGCGCGCAGTGCGGCGTCCGGTCCGAAGCGCTTCGCATGGGCGACCGCGACCGGGCCGCCTTCGTTGCCGAGCAGCTCTGCCGCCTTCCGGGTCAGCCCGCGCGCCGCCTCGAGGTCGGTTGCGACATCGGCGAGCGCCCAGGCAATTCCCTGATGTGCGTTCACTGGCTTCCCGAACACGGAGCGCTCGCTCGTGTAGCGAACGGCAACGTCGAGCGCCTCGGCATGGAGGCCGTTCGAGATGGCGGCGATGTCGAAACGGGCCACGTCGATCGCCCCGAGCGCCGCGGGCATGCCTTGGCCGGGGGGGACGAGGAGATGGGCGGCGGCGTTGTCGAGCTCGAGATTCGTGATGGGGAGGAAGTCGGAGGCCGCCTTGCGATACGGCTCGCTGAAACGCACGCCCGGGTCGGCAGCGTCGATCACGAAGAGTGCGACGTCCCGGTGGCCGGGCTCCTTCTCGGTCTTCGCGACGACGAGGAGCGCGCTCGCGACGCCGCCGAGCGTGACCCAGGCCTTCGTGCCGCTGACAGTCCAGGTGTCTCCGCTCTTCGTACCTCTCGTCGTGATCGCGGTCGCATCTGAGCCGGCATGAGGCTCGGTCAGGTAGAACCCGCCGAGCTCCTTGCCCGAGACGAGCGGCTCCACCCAGCGCTCGCGCAGGGCGTCGTCACCGACGCCGGCGATCGCCGTCGTGACGGCGTTGTGCATCGAGATCGAGAAGGCGAGCGCAGCATCGCCGCGGCCGAGCTCCTCGAAGACGTCGACCGCCTGGGGGAAGGAGAGGCCGAGGCCGCCGTCCGCCGGTGCGACGAAGAGGCCGGTGAGGCCGGAGTCCCTGACGGCGTCGCGGGGGTAGGCCGCGCTCGCCTCCCAGGCATCGACCGACGGCTGCACGACCTCACGGGTGAATGCGCGTGCGCGCTCGACGGTCGACTCGGGCATGGGTGGATCATAGAGTCATGAAGTCAGACGAGCTCGCTGACCTGATGCTCCGCTGACGCAAGCCAGGCGGGGTTGATCTCGACGCCCCAGCCCGGCCCGTCGGGGATCGCGACCTTTCCGTCCTCAACGGTGAGCACCGGGTCGTAGATGCCGACCTGCCACGGGTAGTAGCTCGTCGGCTCGATCGAGAGCTCGACGTACGGGCCGGCGTTCTCGATCGCGCCCATCAGGTGCAGCGTGAAGACGGTGACGAGCGAGAGGTTCGCCGAGTGGGGTGTGCAGGGGAGTCCCCCCGCGGCAGCCATCCGGGCGACCTCGAGCGTGCGGTTGATGCCACCGAGATAACAGACGTCGGGCTGCACTACGTCGACGGCATGGAGCTCGATCATCCGGCGCCACTGGCCCATCATGCAGTCCTGCTCGCCGCCCGTGACGTCGACGTCGAGGGCCGCTGCGACCTCGGCCGTCCATTCGAGCTCCCAGTAGGGGCACGGCTCCTCGAAGTGGCAGACGCCGTGGCTCTCGAGCATCTGGCCGACCTCGATCGCCTTCGCAGGCGAGTAACAGCTGTTTGCGTCGACGAGGAGCTTCGCGTCGTCCCCGAGCGCCTTCCGCATCGCGGCAACGACGGCCTCGGTTCGACCGGGCCATTCGTCCTCGTCGTGACCGCACTCCTTGCCGATCCGGAACTTGAACGCTGTGTGCCCTTCCTCCTGTTGTAGGCGGGCGAGCCGCTCGGCTTCTTCCTCGGGCGTGATGTCGCGCCGCATGCTCGAGGCGTAGACGGGGAACGGCCTCGGGGTACCGCCGAGCAGCTCGCAGACGCTCTTTCCCTCGAGCTTGCCTCGGAGATCCCAGAGCGCCGTGTCGAGGCCGGCCAGCGCGCGGTAGAGATATGAGCCGGGGTACTTGTGCTCGAGCTCGGGGATCCGGTCGACGAGCGGATCGATGTCGAGCGCCGATGCGCCGAGTGCATGCGGCGCGATCTGCCGGTGCACGACCTGGGCGGTGATATCAGCGTAATACGGGGCGACCTGACCCCAGCCCTCCGCACCTTCGTCGGTGCGCACGCGGACGAGGGCGACCCACTCGTTCGCAAACGTGTCGATCCCGGTGATCTTCACTCGTCGACCCAAACAAGGGTTAGTATCTTGAGCGGTGGTTTTTGTGGCCCATAATAAAATAAGGGCGCAC
>JANOFZ010000185.1:0-14087 GCA_031413935.1 Thermoleophilia bacterium
GCCCGCGGTCGTACGTGACCGCGCATCTACCCGTCGCCGAGGATCTCCTCCGCCACTCGCAGCCCGCTCGCGAGCGCTCCATCCATCAGCGCCGCGTTCCCGTCGCACGTGTGCTCGCCGCAGGCGTGGAACGGGCCGGCAGGCGTCCAGGCAGACGGGGAGGGCCGGTCGCACGAGTACGCAGCACCGACCCACGGATCGGCGTCCCAGTCCTTGAAGACGGCGTCGTCCGGAAGCAGGGCGAGATCGGGGCGGAGCCGTTCGAGCGACTCGAGCCACGTGCCAGGACCGTCCGTGACCTCGAGTCGCTCGAGCGCGGGCGCAGAGCCCGCGAAGGCGTTGACGACCGGCTGCACGCCGTCTGCGCCGGTCGCAGTCCACGTCCAGTACCGCTCCGGCACGGAGAGGACAGCGCTCGTCGGCGGCCGTTCGGCGAGTGGGACGAAGAGCTTGGCTGCGTTCCCGTACCTGACGGCTGCGTAGGAGGCACGAAGCGGCTCCGGCAGTGGTGGGTCGAACTCGATCCGGTGAAGGACGCTTGCGGGCACCGCGAGTACGACCCGGTCGACCGTTGTCTCCGAGCTGGCCGCCGTGACGACGACGCCACGGCCGTCCCACGAGATCCGATCGACAGGGCTCGAGAGGTGGATCCCCGATCCGAGCTCTGCCGCAAGCGAGAGCGCCACTCGCTGGTTCCCGCCCGCGACGCTCGGACAGATGTCGGCGGAGTGCGCGGCGAGCCCCGCGAGAGCAGTCGCATCGACGCGGTCGGCAGATGCGGCCGAGGAGACCTCGAGGCGCGACCTGATCGCCTCACTTGCGCCGGGGTCGAGCGGCAGGCTCTCGAGGAGCGCGGCGGCCGACGTTCCGGCCGCGACCGTCAGCAGCACCTCGCCGATCTGCGCCACCGCCTCGTGCATCGCTCCCGGCTCGACGCCGATCCCGCCGCGCGGCTCGCGATCACCATAGAGCATGTCCTTCCCCCACAGCCCGAGCCCGAAGCGATCCACGTACGAGAGAAGCGTGTCGTTCCCGGGGAGGATGAACTCGGCGCCCATCTCGACGACGGCACCGTTCTCGAGCTCTCGCGACCACACGCGGCCGCCGACGCGGTCGCGGGCCTCCAACACGACGACGTCGGCTCCGGCCGCAGCCAGCGCGTCCGCAGCCGCAAGACCGGCGAAGCCGGCGCCCACCACGGCGACCCGTGCCACAGCCATCAACGACCCCTGCCGAACGTCTCGCGCTCGGCCTCGGTCAGCGGGCGCGATCGCCCGGTCGCCTGGTCGCGCGCCACGACGACCGCTTCGGCCTCGGCCGCAAGCTCGCCATCGAGCGTCCGGATCACCTCGCGCAACGTGATGCTCGAGTTCCCGATCCGCTCGACTTCGCACGTGACGACGACCATGTCGTCGGCCTGCGTCAGCTCACGGCGATAGTCGATCGCGACGCGCGCAAGCACGTAGTCCCAGGGGTTTCCGACGCCCTGAAGCACCCGCTCGATGAACTCGTCGCGACACTCTTCGAGGTACGTCGCGTAGACCGCATTGTTGACGTGGCGGTAGGCGTCGACGTCGCGCCAGCGGATCTCGATCTGCTTCTCGTACACGGCCATGATCGTACCGGGCTTGACTTCCGGGTCAGGATCAGGCTTCAATCTCCCTTCATGGCGCATCCAAAAGACCGAAGCGGCATCAGCCGGCGCAACCTTCTGAAGGGAGCCGCGGGGGGTGCGCTCGGGATCGGCGCCATCGGTGTCCTCGCCGGCTGCGAGAACACGACGACCGCGATCGGTGCCTGCGAGGGCGACGGCACCTCGAATCTCGTTGTCCCGAAGCCCACGGGCCCTGGCGGTCTCCCGCTACCGCGCCCCGACAACGCCGTTACGTGGGCAATCGTTCCCGACAACGAGCCGATCGAGGACAACGTGCCCGACGAGGAAGGCCCGCTTGCGATCTACAACTACGCCGACTACCTCGACCCGGCCCTCGTCAAGGCGTTCCAGAAGCTGACGGGCCGCAAGGTCGAGATCGCAACCTACAACTCCGCGGACGAGGCATTCGCGAAGCTGTCGACGGGTGCCGTCGGCTTCGACCTCGTGATGGGGCTCTCGTCCTCCAACCTCGTCGGTCTGATCGCGCAGCAGCTGATCCAGCCGCTCAACCACTCGTACCTGAAGAACTTCGAGCCGAACATCTGGCCGGAGCTCCAGGATCCCTTCTACGACCGCGGTAGTCGGTACACGGTGCCGTACGTCGTCTGGTCGGACGGGATCGGGTGGCGCAACGACAAGATCAAGACGGACATCGACGCCATGAAGGTCCCCTGGGACATCTTCTGGGAGTCCGCGCCGTACAAGGGTAAGGTGGCGGTGCTCGACGACCAGCGGGACGCGCTCTCGATGCCAATCCAGCGCGACGCAATGCGCGAGGGGCGTCGGCCCGATGTGAACACCGAGGACGAGGCGGTCGTCAAGCAGGCCGGCGTCGATCTCGGCCAGTTGACCGACATCGCGAACGTCAAGGTCGCGATCACTGACTACCAGACGCTGCCGGAGGGCAAGACGTGGCTGCACCAGTCCTGGTCGGGTGACCTGCTCGGCGCAGCGTTCTACTACATGCCGAAAGGCGTGCCTGCAAGCGTGCTCTCGTACTGGGGCCCCGAGAAGAACGGGGTCGTCCAGAACGACTTCTTCTGCGTCGGGCGGACAGCGAAGAATCCGGCTCTCGCGCACCGGTTCATCAACTTCATGCTCGACGCCAAGGTCGCCTACGACAACATGGTGAACTTCGTCGGGTACACGCCACCGCAGGTCTCCATCACCGCGGATTCGCTGATCACGAGTGGATTGATCCCGAGGAGCCTTACCAAGGCGGTCATCCGGCCCGAGCAGTTCGCACCGAACCAGCAGCTCATGCAGTTGACGGTCGCCGGACAGCGCTACTGGGACGCGGCTTGGTCGAAGTTCAAGGCTGGTTGACGGATGAGCTCGCGCTGGACGTGGCGGCTGCTCGCGTTCCCGGGTATTGCCTGGCTGAGCGTCTTCTTCCTGATGGCGTTCTACGTCGTCATCGCAGTCGCCTTCGGGAACCAGAACACGCTGTCGGAACCTGTCGCGTTCTGGAACCCACTCGACTGGAACGTCGGGTACATGCTCGAAACCCTGAAGAACATCGCGAACGGTGGCCCGTTCTTCACGGTTCTCGTCCGGACTTTCGTCTTCGTCACCCTCGCTCTGATCATGGCGCTCGCGATCGGGTACCCGGTCGCCTACTTCGCAGCACGGCATGCGGGCCGCTGGAAGGGACTCGTCCTGCTGCTCCTCATCCTTCCCTTCTGGATCAACTACCTGATGCGGATGCTCGCGTGGATCAACCTCCTCTCGCCCGATGGGCTGGCGACGCGGTTCCTGAGCTCGATCGGGATCGAACGACTGTTCATCGCCGTTGACCTCCTCGCAACCGAAGGCGGGTGGCTCGAGGGGCAGTCGTTCACGGTGATCATGGCGCTCACCTACGGCTACCTCCCCTTCCTGATCCTGCCCCTCTATGCGTTCCTCGACCGGATCGACCAGCGGCATATCGAGGCCGCCCGCGATCTCGGCGCGAGCCCGTTCAGCGCCTTCCGAAGGGTCACGCTGCCTCTCTCGAGGCCGGGCATCCTCGCCGGGCTCGTGCTGATCTCCCTGCCGATGTTCGGCGATTACTACACCCCCGACCTGGTCTCCCAGTCGACGAAGACGAATCTGATCGGGAACCAGATCGATCAGCTCACGCGCCAGGGCTCCTCCAAGGTCGTGGGTGCCTGCCTGACGTTGATTCTCGCGGTTCTCCTGCTCGGCCTGATGTTCTACTACCTGCGCGCAACGCGCACCGCCGACGATCGAGGCGACGACCGATGAGCTGGCTCCGCAACCCCTGGGGTCGGCCGCGGTTCCTTCTTCTTGTGACGGGCGTCTACATCCTGTGGTCGCTGATCCCGGTCGGGCTCGCAATGCTCTTCGCGTTCAACGATGGTCGCTCGCGGACGGCGTGGCAGGGTTTCTCGACCCGTTGGTTCACGGGCGAGACGGGAAGCGTTCTCAACGATCCTGCGCTGCAGGGCGCACTCCGCCATACGCTCTTCCTCGGCGTCGTCTGCGTCGTCGTCGCGACGCCGATCGGGGTAGCGCTCGCTCTCGGCCTTCAGCGGTGGCGTGGGCCGGGAGGGGGAACCGTCAACACGGTCATGCTGCTCCCGCTGGTCACGCCCGAGATCGTGATGGGCGTCGCCTTGCTGCTGCTGTTCCTGCAGGTGCTCCCCGGGATCGGGCTCGGCTCGAACGCGCAGATCATCGGCCAGGTGACGTTCACGATCTCATACGTCGTCGTGATCGTGCGCGGCCGGCTGGTCTCGATTGGCAAGGACTACGAGGAGGCGGCAGCCGACCTCGGAGCACCCCCGCTTGACCAGCTCACCCGCGTCCTGCTGCCGCTTCTCGCGCCGGCGATCATCGCGAGCGCGGGAGTCGTGTTTGCCATCTCGCTCGACGACTTCGTCGTCACCCAGTACCTCTCCGGTGACGCGAGCACGACGACGGTGTCGATGCTGCTCTACGCGTCGGCGCGCGCGGCGCCAACACCCGCTCTCAACGCACTCGCAACGATCGCGCTTCTGATCACGCTCGCGACCCTCGGGTTCGCGTATCTCGTCTACAAACGTTTTGCCAGCAGCGACGATGCCGCCGCGATGGCCGGCCTGGAGGTCTGATGCAGGGAGAAGTTCATCTCGAGCAGTTGACGAAGCAGTTCGGCGACGTCACGGCGGTCGACGGCATCGACCTGCGGATGCCCGGCGGGGAGTTCTTCACGATGGTCGGGCCGTCGGGGTGCGGGAAGACGACGACGCTGCGGATGATCGCCGGCTTCGAACGCCCAACGAGCGGACGCATCGTGCTCGACGACACTGATGTCGCCCAGGTGCCGCCACACAAGCGCAGGGTTAACACGGTCTTCCAGAGCTACGCCCTCTTCCCCCATCTCAACGTCGCGGATAACGTTGGCTTCGGACTCAAGTACAAGAAGCTGACAAAGAGCGAGCATCAGAAGCGGGTGGCCGAGGCGCTCGACCTCGTCCAGCTCGGCGACTACGGAAAGCGGAAGCCGAACCAGCTCTCGGGCGGGCAGCAACAGCGGGTTGCGCTTGCGCGCGCGCTCGTCCTGACGCCCGCGGTGCTGCTCCTCGACGAGCCGCTCGGTGCGCTCGACGCGCGGCTCCGCAAGGATCTCCAGGTCGAGCTCAAGGCGCTCCAGGCCGAGCTCGGGATCACGTTCGTCTTCGTCACGCACGACCAGGAAGAGGCACTCACGATGAGCGACCGCGTCGCTGTTATGAACGGTGGGCACGTTGAGCAGGCAGGTAGCCCTCGCGAGATGTACGAGGAGCCGGCCACGCTCTTCGTCGCCGACTTCCTTGGCGTCTCGAATCTGATCAGCGCCGCTGCGTCGCCCGAGAGTGATGGATGTGTCCTCCGTGTCGGCGAGCGCACGCTTCGTGCCACCTCGGGCGCGACGGCGTCGAGGGGAGAGGTGAAGGCGATGATCCGCCCCGAGCGCGTCGGCGTCGAGGCGCAGGGCGCGACGGGCGAGAACCGCGTTCCGGGCATGGTCGAGCGCGCGGTCTACGTCGGCTCGGCACATGAGCTGCACGTGCGGATCCTGGGCGGCGATCTGCTCAAGGCCACCGTCCAGAACGACGGGTCGGCATTCGCCTACGAGGAGGGCACGCCGGTGACGCTCTACCTCCCGCCCGACGCCGTCCGGGTGCTCGCACCGTCTGCCGCCGCTCCCGCCGCGGTGGAGGCGTAGCGCCTGTGAAGGGGTGAGGCTTCAGCCTCACCCGCGGGTCCGTCCCGACGGGCGGGTGGCTCGAACGTTTGACGGGCGGGTGAGGCTGAAGCCTCACCCCCTAGCGTCAGCGCCTATTGCGCGTCGAGCTCGCGCTCGATCGCACTGAGCAGCAACTCGCCGACGCGCTCGGGCTCGAGTAGACCGAGGTAGAGCAACGAGTCGAGGCCGTCACCCACGGCCTCGAGGCGCCAGCCGGCGGCGGTCGCGTCGACGTGCGCAGGGATGGAGCCGTCGGCGCGACCCGCCTCGATGAGCTCGACGATCCGGTCGATCGACGCGCGATAGGAGCCCTCGACCAGAGGGCGGAGCGTGTCGTCAGAGCGAAGGCTGCTCCACACCTCGTTCCACAGCACCTTCTGCTCGCTGAAGGGAAGATCCGGCTCGATGCCTGCGAGCAGAATCCGCTCGACCCTCTCGCGTCCCGTTCCCGCCCCGACGAGCTCGGCCTCGACGGCCGCGTGCCACCGGTTCACCGAGAAGGCGAATGCGCTGTGCATCAGCTCCTGCCGCGTCGAGAAGTAGTAATGGACGAGCGCCTTCGAGACGCCCGCCTCCTGCGCGACCCCTGCCATCCGCAGCCCGTGTGACCCTTCACGCACGATCACGCGGCAGGCCGCCTCGAGGATCCCCGTCGTCCGCTCGTTCGGCGCGTGGATGGGTGGTGCCAGAGTCATCGCTCCCGTATCTTGACCGAAACCGCCGCTGCATGTATCCTGACTGACCGGACAGTCAAACCATGACGACCTCAGTCGACTCCTTCACCCAGGCGCTTCCACCCCTCGAGCATCCGCTCGAGGACGGCTGGACGCTGCCTGCCACGTGGTACTCCGACGCCGCGGTTGCGGAGCGCGAGCGTGAGTTGATCTTCGCGCAATCGTGGCAGTACGCCGGGCCGGCCGAGTATGTCGCCGAGCCGGGCTCGTTCGCCTCGACGCAGATCGGGCACATCCCGATCGTCGTCACCCGCGCGCGTGACGGCGTGCTGCGGGCATTCGTCAACGTCTGCCGGCACCGCGCCTACGTGATCGCGCGCGAGCACGGCTGCCGCGAGACGCTCCAGTGCCCGTACCACGCATGGACGTACAACCTCGACGGCTCGCTCAAGAAAGTCCCGCGCTCGGAGCGCGAGGAGGACTTCAACCCGGAGAACTTCTCGCTGCTGCCTGCCTCGGTCGACACGTGGGGGCCGTTCCTCTTCGTCAACCCGGATCCCGATGCTGCGCCGCTCGCAGAAACGCTCGGGGATCTCCCGAACATCGTCGCGGGCAGCGGCCTCGACTTCGACCAGCTCGAGTTCCACTCGCACGGTGAGTGGCCGATCGAGTCGAACTGGAAGGTCGCCCTCGAGAACTACCTCGAGTGCTATCACTGCCCCGCCGCCCATCCCGGTTTCAGCAAGGTGATCAACGTTGACCCGGATGCATATTCGCTGACTGTGTCGCCGACGTTCTCGAGCCAGATCGGCCCCGTCCGGGCAGCGGCGCTGAACGGGACGAACAATGCGCCGTACGTTCCGGCGGGAGAGATCGCGAGCTCACAGTACCACTATCTCTGGCCCGCGACCACGATCAACATCGTGCCAGGCCCGCAGAACATCTCGATCGAGCGCTGGATCCCCGACGGCACCGGCAGGACGATCGAGGTGACGGACTACTGGTTCGGCAAGGATGTCCCGGTCGAGATAGTCGACGAGGTACTCGCGTTCGACAAGCAGGTCGGCCAGGAGGACGTCGATCTCGTCGTCACCGTGCAGGCCGGGCTCGATTCGGGAACCGTGCCGCAGGGTCGCCTGATGCGCGAGAGCGAGCAGCTGATCGCGGATTTTCAACGCCGCGTGTACGGCGCTATCGCGTAGGGAAAGGTCTCGCCCCTACGGAAGTGGCGCGAACCAATACGCTTGCGTCATGCGCAACTCGCGGGTCTTCGCAATCGTTCTGGCCGGAGGTGAGGGGAAGCGCCTCGCGCCGCTCACGGCAGATCGTGCGAAGCCGGCTGTTCCCTTCGGGGGGAACTATCGGCTGATCGACTTCGCGCTCTCGAACCTCGTCAACGCGGGCCAGCTGAAGATCGCCGTGCTGACGCAGTACAAGAGTCACAGTCTCGACCGGCACATCACGACGACGTGGCGACTCTCGCCGCTCCTCGGCAACTACGTCACGCCGGTACCGGCGCAGATGCGACGCGGGCCACGGTGGTTCGCCGGCTCGGCTGACGCGATCTACCAGAACCTCAACCTGATCTACGACGAGCGTCCGAAATACATCTGCGTCTTCGGCGCCGACCACATCTACCGGATGGATCCACGCCAGATGATCGAGCAGCACATCGCCCTCGGCGCCGGAATCACGGTTGCGGGCATCCGCATCCCCATCGAGAGCGCCGGTGAGTTCGGCGTGATCGAGACCGATGCGAACTCGCGGACGATCCGGGCCTTCCGCGAGAAGCCGAAGGACCCCGTGGGTATGACGGAGTCGCCGGGCGAGGTGCTCGCGTCGATGGGGAACTACGTCTTCTCGGCCGACGTCCTGATCGACTCGGTCACGCGTGATGCTGCCGACGAGACGTCGGCTCACGATCTCGGAGGCAACATCATCCCCGAGCTCGTCGAGCGCGGTGAGGCGTGCGTGTGGGACTTCGCCAACAGCAAGATCATCGGTGCGAGCGATCGTGACCTCGCCTACTGGCGCGACGTCGGAACGCTCGACGCCTACTACGACGCACACATGGATCTGATCTCGGTCGACCCGATGTTCAACCTCTATAACGAGGATTGGCCGATCCTCACCTGGCCGGAGCAGCTGCCACCGGCGAAGTTCGTCTTCGAGGAGGAGGGGCGCATCGGCTCGGCAATGAACTCCATGGTCTGCGCGGGCGTCGTCGTCTCGGGTGGCACGGTGCGCCGGTCGATCCTGTCGCCCGACGTGCACGTCCACTCCCACGCGCTCGTCGAGGGCTCGGTGCTGATGCACGGCGTCGACGTCGGGCGCGGTGCAATCGTCAGAAACGCGATCGTGGACAAGAACGTGCGGATCGCCCCCGGCGCGCGGATCGGCGTCGACCCGGAGGAGGACAGGGCGCGGTTCGTGATGTCGGCGAATGGGATCGTCGTCGTCAAGAAGGGCGCCGTCGTCGAAGCATGAGGGTCGCGCTGCTCACGCGGGAGTATCCGCCGGAGGTCTACGGGGGTGCCGGCGTGCATGTCGAATACCTGGCGCGCGAGCTCGCCCACGTCGCTGACGTGACGGTGCACTGCTGGGGCGCTGACAGGCCGTCCATCCCGGGCGGGCCGAAGGTTGCCGCCTACCGTTCGTGGGAGGCGCTCGCGGGAGGGGAGCCCTCCGCGGCAGCGCTCCAGGCGTTCTCGATCGACCTGAGCATGGTGGCGGGTGTCGCGGGTGCGGAGCTCGTGCACAGCCACACGTGGTACGCGAACCTCGGCGGCCATCTCGCAAAGCTCGTCCACGGGATTCCCCACGTGGCAACGGTGCACAGCCTCGAGCCGATGCGCCCGTGGAAGCGTGAGCAGCTCGGCGGCGGGTACGAGCTCTCGAGCTTCGCCGAACGCACGGCGCTCGAGTCGGCCGACGCGATCATCGCGGTCTCCGCGGCCCACCTCGGCGAGATCCTCACCTGCTATCCGGCGATCGACCCGGCGCGGACGAGCGTGATTTACAACGGCATCGACGCGAGCGAGTACCGGCCCGACCCTTCAACGGACGTCCTCGAGCGGCACGGGATCGACCCGGCCCGGCCCACGGTTCTCTTCGTGGGGAGGATCACCCGGCAGAAGGGCCTGGCGCACCTCCTCGACGCCGCTCCGTTCATCGACCCGGGCGCGCAGCTCGTCCTCTGTGCGGGAGCGCCCGACACGGCGGAGATCGCTGCGGAGATCGCGGCGAAGATGGACGAGGTTCAAGCAGTGCGTGGAGGCGTCGTCTGGATCGAGGAGATGCTCCGGAAGCCGGACGTGATCCAGCTTCTCAGCCACACGACGGTGTTCGCCTGCCCGTCGATCTACGAGCCGATGGGGATCGTCAACCTCGAGGCGATGGCCTGCGAGACCGCGGTCGTCGCGACGGCGGTCGGAGGGATCCCCGAGGTCGTCGAGGACGGCATCACGGGGCTGCTCGTGCCCTACGAGGCGCGAGCCGACGGTACCGGAACACCTGTCGACCCGGCCGGGATGGCCGCCGACCTGGCGGCGCGGATCAACGAGCTGCTCGCCGATTCCGAACGCGCCGACGCGATGGGCGCCGCGGGTCGTGTCCGAGCGGTCGAGCGCTTCGGCTGGGACGTCGCGGCGGCCGAGACGCTTCGACTGTACGAGCGGCTGCTCGCTTGATCGCGCGCTGGTCGGTGGGTGTCGTGCTGGCAATCCTCGTGCTCGTCGGGTGTGCCGACGAGCCCGAGCAGATACCTGCAGGGAAGCTCGTCGAGGCGGCGGCCCGCGGTGACGCGGCGGCTGTTTCGGGCTTGCTTGCTCGGGGCGCCGACGTCAATGAGCGAGACGGTGCAGGTCGTACAGCGGTCACGGCGGCGGTCTATGCCGGGAGCGCCGAGGCCGTCAGGCTCCTCGTCGCCGCGGGCGCGGACGTCGATATCCGCGACGATTCGTTGTCCAACGCGTTCCTCGCTCTCGGCGAGACGGGGAACGTCGCCGTCCTCGACGAGGTGCTCGAGGCCGATCCGGATGTGACGCTCACGAATCGGTTCGGTGGCACGGCCCTGATTCCGGCTGCCGAGAGGGGACACGTCGCTATGGTGCGCGCGCTCCTCGAGAAAACGGAGGTCGACGTCGACCACGTCAACAATCTCGGCTGGACAGCCCTGCTCGAGGCCGTGGTGCTCGGAAGCGGCGGCCCCGAGCACCAGGAGATCGTGCGTCTCCTGCTCGCCGCAGGTGCCAACCGGTCGATCGGCGACGACGAGGGCGTGACGGCACTCGAGCACGCTCGCGCGAAGGGCTACGCGGCGATCGCCTCGATTCTCGACTGACAAGTGCGCACGGCCGGGGTGGCCGGCTTCAGCCGGTCGGCCGGGTTCCGGCCTGTCGCTGCGCCCAGCAGCCCGCCAAATCCGACCACTATGCTCACCGCATGAGAATCCGTGCCGCAGTGCTCGAGGAGTTCGGTCGCCCGCTCGTTGTCCAGGAGGTCGACCTCGCGGAGCCGAAGGCAGGCGAGGTGCTCGTACGCCTCGCCGCCTGCGGCGTCTGCCACACGGATCTCTACACCGCCTCTGGCGCCGATCCGACGGGATACGCCCCCTGCGTACTCGGCCATGAGGGCGCGGGTGTCGTCGAGCGGGTCGGCGACGGCGTCACGCTGGTCTCTCCCGGCGATCACGTGATCACATTGTTCGCTCCCGAGTGCGGAACGTGCGTTCACTGCCTCAGCGGTCGCACGAACCGGTGCGTCGCGATCCGCGACCAGCAGGGCCTCGGCTACCTCCCCGACGGAACCGCGCGCCTCTCGCGAAACGGTGAGCCTCTGCGCCACTTCATGGGTACGTCGACGTTCGCCGAGTACACGGTGATGCCGGAGATCGCGCTTGCGAAAGTGAGCCCGGAAGCTCCGCTCGATGGCTGCGCGCCGTTCGCCTGTGGCCTCTCGACCGGGATCGGCGCTGCCCTCTACACCGCGCAGGTCGAGCGAGGCTCGACGTGTGTCGTCTTCGGTGCGGGCCTCGTCGGCCTCGGCGCCGTGATCGGCTGCCGACTCGCAGGAGCGGAGCGAATCATCGCCGTCGACCTCTCCGTCGAGAGGCTCGCGCAGGCCCGACACCACGGCGCCACGGAGACGCGGATCGCCGGCGACGACACTGTCGACTGGATCAAGTCCGAGACCGGCGGGTTCGGCGCCGACTACACGTTCGAGGCGACCGGCCTCGTCTCGGTGATGCGCCAGGCGGTCGAGTCCGCACGTGAGGCCTGGGGGCTCGCCACGATGTGCGGAGTCGCGGGCAAGGGCGAGGTGCTCGACGTCGTCCCGCGCCTCCTGATCACGGGCCGCCGCGTCACCGGATCGTCGTTCGGCGGGGTCAAGGGCCGCACCCAGGTACCGCTACTCGTCGACCGCTGGCTCGCCGGCGAGATCGACGTCGAGTCGCTCCTCTCCCACCGGATCACCCTCGACGAGGTCAATCACGGCTTCGAGCTGATGCATCACCAGGACGGGATCCGCAGCATCATCACGTTCGACTGACCGCCGGGCGAGGCGAGCTCAGTCGCCGGGGCGATCCGAGCGCGGCAGCCCGGGCCTCCGGCGACGGCAGGCCGAGCCCGTGACGACTGCTTCGTTGGCGCCCCTCCCGGGGGCGCGGGCGACCGTTCAGCCGACGGCGAGCAGGAAGAACGAGGAGAGCAGGACGACCAGGTTGCGCAGCGGCTTGACGAGGCGAGCGTGCATGTGGGCTCCTAACGCGGTTGATCCGGACGCCTGTTGGTCACGGTATCAGCGGCCCTCCTCCCCAGAAGACGCTTCTCGGCGGTCATGCCGTACAGCGGCGCCAGTCAGGGGCGCATATCTGCAGGGGGTCTGGCCGACGGATGCAGGAGCGGCACAACGCCCTCCCATCCTGCGCGGAGTACCTCCACGAGCGATGGCGGCGTGAGAACCGTCGCACGGCCTCGTGGGCGGGCCTGCCAGGCGTCGTAGCCGGCCGGCGACCACTGCAGCAGCCGGTCCCCGAGCACGAGGAACGCGACCTCGTCCCGAACCACGAACGTCCCGTCCGGCAACGTCTCGAGAGCCGCCCTGAAGCGTCGCTGAACGTTCGCCCCGGACAACCTGGAGTCGACCCGCTCGGCATGGAGCCGCGCGTCCAGAGCATCTGCACCGGCATCGTCCGCGGGGTGGAGATTGTGCCAAATTGTCACAAACCTTCGGTAGTCCTCGTGACGGCAGAGGGCGCAGGGACGGTGCCCCGCGGCGAACGCCGTCGCCTCGTCGAGGAAGAAGAGCTCGGTGAACTTCCCCGGCTGCAGGAGCTCACCACGCTGCCAACCGCGGAACTCGAGCCGGCAGGAGATCCAGCGTCGGACGCCGTAGCGCCGCCTGATCACCCCGTGCGCGTCGTGCAGGCAGCCGCGGTTGCCGTACACGAGGCCCCGCGCGGGATCGGCAACGAGCTCGCCGAAGGGCGTGACTCTGTTCTGAAGCGGCATGGAGAGACCGTATCGCCACCTGCGCAATGCAGGGGGGTGTCTGTGTAACGTGGGAATTCGTAGGCCGATGCACCCCAGCAGTCCGTTGGGGGCCTGCTTGCCGCAATCCGAAGCGAACAAGGAGATCGAAGCGCGATGACCGATTCCGAGCAGGGTGTGACGCCCGCCGAGAACACAAACGATGATTGGCAAGCGGCCCACGAGCGCGTCGCAACTGGAGCCCTTGCGAATTGGATGCGCGCCTGCGCCACGCACCCCTGGCGGGTCGTCTTCGGCTGGATCGGGATCATCGCCACGCTCATCGTGCTCGTTGTCACCGTCGGCGGCGCCCTCGAGGATGAGTTCACGATCCCGGGCTCGGACACGCAGAGGGCGACGGATCTGCTCGAGGCGGAGTTCGCGTCGGAGCAGGGCGGGGTGCTCAACCTCGTTTTCGCTGCACCGGAGGGTGAGCGCCTCGACACACCGGCGCGCAAGGCGGCGATCACGACGGCGATCACGCGGCTCGAGTCGTCCGAGTTCAAGCCTTCTGGAGAGACGGTCGGGCTGACGGAGGTCGCCGATCCGTTCGACGACGCAACGTTTTCGGACAATGGGCGAATCGCATACGCGCAGGCGCAGTTCGACCAGGTGATCGAGACGAAGGATCGCGAGGCGGTGGTCGCCGTCCAGGAGGCCGTTCGAGAGACTGTTGAGCCCGCGGGGGTGACGGTCGAGTTCAACGGTGACGCCGAGTTCCCGCCCGTCGAGCAGGGAGCCTCGGAGGGGCTCGGCCTACTGGCGGCGATCATCGTGCTGCTGTTCGTCTTCCGCACGTTCGTTGCGATGCTCATCCCGATCGCGCTCGCGATCGTCGCGCTGATCACCGCGTTCCTGCTGCTCTTCATCCTCGCCGGGTTTACGAAGATCAACACGATCACACCGATTCTCGTCTCAATGATCGGCCTCGGGGTCGGGATCGACTACTCGTTGTTCATCGTCACCCGATTCAGACAGCTCCTCCACGATGGGCGCTCGAAGCAGGAGGCGGCGGC
>JANOFZ010000186.1:0-12190 GCA_031413935.1 Thermoleophilia bacterium
GTGGGCGGCCCCCTGTCATGGGCTTCTCGACTACGCGGGCTTCACGCAGTACATCGCATACTCGCCATTGCAGACGTTGCTCTTCTTCAGGTAGCCGTTGAACAGCTGCCGGAAGTTGGTCTTGTCGATCGAGACCGGCGGAATGATGAACGCCGGCAGCTTCGCAGGCTTGCCGCCCACGTTTGCAACGAATCCGGTCTGAGCCGGCTTCTTCCCGTTCAGCAACGCGATCGCAGCCGCAGCCGACCTGGCCGCGAGCACGCGCGTGTCCTTCCAGACCGTCATCGTCTGCCAACCCGAGATGATGTTCTGGACACCCTGGTCTGTGGCATCCTGACCAGAGAGCGGGATCGGCGTCAGGCCCTTTGCCTTGAGCGCGGTGATAACACCGTTCGCGAGGCCGTCGTTGGCCGCCGCGACCGCGTCGATCTTGTTCTGCGTCTTGATCAGCATCTGCTGGAAGATCGTCAGAGCCTTCTGGTTGTCCCAGCCCGGCGTGAACTGATCCGGGCCCTTCTTGAACACCCCCCGCTTGTACAACGGGTTCAGGATCGAGTCGTACCCGCCCTTGAAGAGGTACGAGTTGTTATCGGTCTGGCCGCCGTTCAACTCGGCGACGACCGGCTTCTTCCCGTACATCCCGTTTGCCTTCAGTCCCTTGACGACACCGAGGCCCTGCAACACGCCGACCCTGCGACCGTCGAACGAGATGTAGATCGCCGACGTACCGCCCTTGACCTGACGGTCGTACTCGATCACCTTCGCGCCTGCCGCAGCCGCCGCCTTCTCGATCGCGATCGAAGAGCCTGCATCGAGCGAGACGAGAATGACGACCTTGGAACCGTTCGCTAGGCACTGGTCGGCCTGCGTCTTCTGCTTCTGGGCGTCGCCGTCGGCGTTGGTGATCACGTACGATACCTTTGCCTTCTTGAACGCAGCAACGAGCGCCGGGCGATCCTGCGTCTCCCAACGGACCGATGACTTCGGGTCCGGAAGCAGCACGCAGACGTCCCCGCCTGCCGAGCTCTTGCTCTGGCCCGCGAACGCCGCCGTCACTGCCACGCTGATCGCGGCGAGCGCGATGACGCACACGGTGAGAAACTTCTTCACGATAGTTCTCCTCCTCAAGTTATTCCGAAACGGATAGCGGGGCAACAATACAGGACCTGTGAGTCATGTCTAGTACCTCCGCCCTGAAGGGCGTACACGAACGGTTCGAGCGCTGTTGACACCTCCTTCGTCGTTCGTTTCGACGCCAACCAGCCGCCGGCCCAGCCGAACGCTGGACGGACGGCAGACCCCTGGCCGATGCCGAACTCGCATGATCAGGAAACCCTTTCGCGGACAGAGCCGTTCCGCTCGGCGACGAGCCACGGCTCGGCCAGCACGGACCGGAGAGTCAGGGCCGCGGCGCCGCGCACGGCGGCACCCTCTCCGAACTTCGAGACGAGAACCTCACACCCGGACCACCCGGACGAGAGGACACGCACGGCTAGCGCCTCGTGGACGTCGGCGACGAGCCACGGGGCCAGGGGGCCGAGGCAGCCACCGAGCACAACGGCGTCGACATCGAACAGGTTCACGGCCGAGGCAAGACCGATGCCGAGGGCACGGCCGGCCTCGGAGAGGCTCGCGATGACCTCCCCGTCACCCTGCTCGGCGCGGCGCACGAGCTCTCGCGTCACGTTGCGGGCGCGGCGCTGGTCGTCGTCACTGATGCCAGCACGGCGAGCGATCGCTTCCTGGCCGACGATCGTCTCGAGGCAGCCGATGGCACCACACTGGCAAAGCAGCCCGCCCGGGTCGACCGTGATATGCCCGAGCTCAGCTCCGAAGCCGTGCGAGCCACGGAACAGGTCGCCGCCAATGAAGATCCCCGCGCCCACGCCCACTTCCGCGAAGACGCAGATGAAGTTGTCAAGGCCGCGAGCGACACCCTGCCAGTGCTCGGCGAGCGCGGCCAGGTTCGCCTCGTTGTCGGCGCGGACGGCGACACCGTCCAGCCGCGAGGAGATCTCTTCGGCAACAGGGATACCCGACCATCCGAGGTTCGGGGCGCGCAGGAGCGTGCCGGACTCCGCAGAGACGAGACCGGGAAGAGCTACCGCAACGCCGGCAGAGACGAGTCCTTCAGCACCGATCACGGCTTCCGCCTCGCGTGCCAGGCGTACGAGGCGGTTGAGCACGGGACGAGGCGAGGTTCGTCGGTTGTCGGTGTGGACGCGCTTCTCGTAGCGAACATTCCCCGCCAGGTCCTCGACGCACACCGCGAGGTAGTCGACGTTCACTTCGAGGCCGACGGCGACGACCCGGTCACTCAGCTCCAGGGCCAGGCCGGGGCGACCTGCACGCCCCGAGCGCTGATCCTCGCCCGTCTCACGCAGGAGGTCGAGGTCGATCAGCTCACCGACAAGGCTCGAAACGGTTCCGCGCGTCAACCCTGTTTCGGCTGCCACACGTGCACGCGAGCGCGGCGCGCCTCCCGCAATCTGCTGGAGCACGACACCGAGATTCGCGCGACGCACGGTCGTCTGGTCGGCACGAAAGGGTGGGTGACCGGCACGCTCGAAGCTCATGCGTGGGTTTCTGGAGGATGGGATGTCAGCAGCGACGTGGTCAACCCAGCGGCGGGTTTTGTATGGACGTCGCACAAACTAACCATCGCGGTTGAAAAAGTCAAGATCCGGCGCGAGCGTCAAACCGAGGTGACAGGCTAAAGCCTGTCACCCCGCCGTAGACTCTGAAGCGTGATCGCCGACGCCCATCTCGACCTGCTCCTCGAGCTCGGCTACCGCGAGCTCCGCTTCGGCGAGACGAACACGTTCGCCCGCACCTGGCTGCCGCTCCTCGAAGCCGGCGGAGTCGGACTACAGGTGTGCCCGGTCTTCGTCGAGCTCGAGCGCCAGCCCGAGGGAACGCTTCGCGAGGCACTCGGGCAGGCGACGTGCCTGCTCCGCGCCGTCCGCGAGAACGCCGACCGGGTGCTACATGTCCGCACCGCGGCCGACCTCGATCCGGTCGAGCGGGGCGAGAAGATCGGCCTCATGCTCTCGCTCGAAGGTGTCGAGCAGTTCGGCTACGAGCTCTGGCCGGCCGAGACGTTCTGGGAGCTCGGTGTGCGCATGGCAGGGCTGACGTGGAACCGACGCAACCCGTACTCGGACGGTGCTGCGGAGGACGGCGGGCTCTCTCGCCTCGGTCGAGCCCTCGTCGACAGGTTTGTCGAGCTCGGGGTGATCGTCGACCTGGCTCATGCGTCGCCCGTCGCGTTTGCGGAGATCATCTCACGGGCGAGCGGCGCTCCGGTGATCTGTTCGCACGCCGCGTGCCGCGCGGTCAACGACCATCCCCGCAATCTCACTGACGACCAGTTGCACTCGCTCGCCGACGCCGATGGCATCTTCGGCTTGATGCTGCATCCGCTCGCGATCGGACGCGAGGCGCGAACACTCGATCGAGTCGTCGACCACCTGGAGCATGCGATCGGCGTGGTGGGTGCCGACCGCGTCTGCTTCGGCGGCGACTTCACGACCCGACTCAGCGAGGTGCTACCACCGTTTCCCGAGCCGGCCGACGGCCTGATGCCGAAGGGCCTCGAGCCGGGAGCGGGCATCGAGGGCCTCAAGGGGCCGGAGGACTACCCTGACCTACTCTCGGCGATGAATGCTCGCGGGTGGAGCGACGCCGATATCGCCAGGGTCAGCTGCGACAATCTGCTCGCGTTCCTCCGGCGCTCCCTGCCGTCACCGTAGGGGCGGGACTGTCCCGCCCGTACCTGTCCCGCCCGCAGGCGGCTCTCCGCCGAGGCCGCGCCAGACGACCGCGGCCGTGCGCTCGGCCCAGCCAGCGAGTTGTTGTCCTCCTTCGAGCGACCGCGCGTACCAGCTTCCCGTGAACATCCCGAGAGCGGCATCGAGGTCGGGCTCCGGGGCGAGCAGCCCGCGCTCCACTCCGCGCTCCAGGATCTCCCGCAACCGGGCCCGACGGGGCGCGACGAGCCGCTCACGATAGAGGGCGACGAGGCCGGGATCGGTCGACCGGAGCAGCATCGTGCCGACCATCGAGACGCCGTCGGGCCTGCTGATCCCACGACGGAACGACTCGAGCTCCCGGACGAGGTCGGCGTAGGGGTCGTCGCTCGGAGTGCGCTCCCCGGCCTGCGACATCGCAGCGACAGCGGCCGTGGCGAGATCGGCCTTCGTGGGCCAGCGCCGATAGAGCGCTTGCCTCGTCGTTCCAGCCTCCTCTGCGACGGCGGAGAACGACATCCCGTCGTATCCGTTCTGGGCCAGATGTCGACGGGCGACCTCCATCACACGCTCGTCGATCTCCGGATCGCGTGGGCGCCCTTGCACGGCAGAAGTGTAGCACTCATAGATACGTTACTGTATTGTATTTTAACTACGATCGAACTCTTGACCTCTCGAAAGGAACGCACATGTCCGGAGCAATCGATGTCCTCCATCCCGAGTCCCCGAAGCGCATCCTGATCGTCGCCTCGAACCCCTCCGTCTCGCCGCAAACCGGCTGGCCGGTCGGCTTCTGGTGGGCAGAGCTCACGCATCCGTACTGGGAGTTCAACGAGCGCGGCTACGAGGTCACGATCGCGAGCCCTGAAGGTGGCGCCCTCGTCCCCGACGGCTTCAGCGATCCCGAGGACGAGTCCGGCTACTCCGCCCACGACCTGATCAGTCTCGGCTTCAAGAAGAGCCCCACCCACGCCGCCCTGATCGAGTCGACGGCGAAGCTCGCCGACGTACCGGTCGACGACTTCGACGCCGTCTTCCTCGTCGGCGGGCAGGCCCCGATGGTCACGTTCGTCGACAACGACGAGGTGCATACGCTCGTGGCTGCGTTCTACGAGGCGGGCAAGCCGACGGCCGTCGTGTGCCACGCGACCTGCGTGCTGCTGAAGGCGACCACGTCGACGGGCAAGCTCGTCGTCGACGGCAAGACGTGGACCGGCTTCGCCACCTCGGAGGAGAAGTTCGCGGACGAGTTCGTGGGTCAGCGAATCCAGCCGTTCTGGATCGAGGACGAGGCGCGCAAGCTCGAGAACACGAACTTCGTCGTCAACTCGATGTTCAAGGCGTTCGCAGTCCGCGACGGGAACCTGATCACCGGTCAGCAGCAGTACTCGGGTGCCGCAGCGGCCCGGCTCGTCATCGAGGCGCTCGGCGTCTAACCGCACCTTCCGGGCAGACGCTCGTGCTGCCTGTCCTTCCCGACCAGTAGAAAGTGAGCCAGACATGCAGATCGGAATCCTTGGTGGCGGCCGCGTCGGCGGTGCGCTTGCAGACCGGTGGCGGGCCGCAGGCCACGACGTCACGATTTCGACCCGCGACACGATCGCGGAAACAGCAGCGGGGAAAGATGCGGTGCTCCTAGCGGTGCCGTGCACCGCAGCGGCCGACGTGCTCGCGGCCGCCGGGTCGCTCGAAGACACCGTGGTGATCGACGCGACGAACAATCTCTCGGGTGGGCCCGACGGCGCTACGATCGCCGCGATGATTCCCGGCGTAGCCGTCGTCAAGGCCTTCAACACGGTGTTTGCACCGTATTTCGCGGCGCCGCCCGTGCCGGCGCCGTCGCTCGTATTCGCCGGTGACGACGCCAACGCGAAGGAGCTCGTCGCCGGTTTGATCCGGGACGTCGGTTTCGACCCGGTAGACGCCGGTGGCAGCGAGACGATCGCACACCTCGAGGCCTTCGCAAAGCTCGTGATCGGGGTCGCCTACAAGCAGGGCAAGGGGCCATTCGTCTACCGATTTGGGGCTGCGTGACCAACACCGAGGCCACGGCGATCGTCGACGGAGCGGGTGCGGCAATACCGAGCGCCGAGGAAGAGGAGCGCCGCACGAGCTACCTCGAGCTTTTCTTCGACCTGGTCTTCGTCTTCGCGATCACCCAGGTAACGCTGCTCCTTCTTTCCAACACGAGCCCGGCAGGCTTTGCCCGCTCGGCGCTCGTCCTCGCGCTCGTGTGGTGGGCGTGGTCGGGCTTCACGTGGATGACGAACGCGATCGATATCGAGAGCCAGGTGACGAAGCTGCTCTTTCTCGCGGGAATGGCCGGCGCGTTCTTCATGGCACTTGCCGTTCCGCATGCGTACTCGGATCAGGGCGTCTGGTTCGGCTCGGCGTACCTGTTCATCGGCGCGCTGAACATGTCGCTCTACGGCTGGGGGCTGAAGGATCGTCCGGCCGAGTTTGCCGCGCTCAAGCGCCTCTTACCGTTCTTCCTTCTCTCGCCTCTTCTCGTGCTCGTCGGAGGCTTCGCGGACAGCCTGCCGCTCCGCAGCGGTCTGTGGGTCGCCGCGATGGCCGTTGCGGTCGGCGGCGTGCTCGCTAGCGGGAACGACAACGACTGGCGCGTCTCGCCCGCGCACTTCGCCGAGCGCTACGCGCTGATCGTGATCATCGCGCTTGGCGAGTCCATCGTCGCTATCGGGACGAGCGTCGGGGAGATCCCCCGTGACACAGCGTTCGCGCTCTCCGTCCTGATTGCGTTCTCGGGCGTCGCGGCCCTCTGGTTTGCCTACTTCGGGTTCGTCTCGGGTGCCGTCGAGCGCGCCTTGCAGAAGGCGGCGCCGAGCAAGCGCGGCCCACTCGCTCGCGACGTGTTCACGATCTTCCACTACCCGATCGTCCTCGGAATCGTCTTCTTCGCCGTTGCGGCGAAGAAGATGGTCGCGCATCCCGAGGACGCTCTCTCGCGGCCCGGCCGGGCAGCGCTCGGGTTCGGGGTTGCGTTCTTCTTCGCGGGATTCCTGCTCGCTCGCTACCGCATCGTCCGCACGATCGGCTGGGAACGCGCGGTGGGGGCAGGTGCAACGCTCGTCGCCGTCGTCGTCCTTCGGTCGATTCCCGGCGTCGCCTTGTTCGCAACCGTCACGGGGATCGTCGTGCTCGCGGTGGTCGCCGAGCGGCTCCGCTACAACCGCGGGTCGTAGGGGCGGGACGCCGGGCGGGACAGGTCCCGCCCCTACAGCGCTGCGCCGCCGTCGGCGAGCAGCGTGGCGCCGTTGACATACGCCGCCTCGTCCGAAAGGAGCCAGGCGACGAGCGCGGCGATCTCCTCGGGTCGACCGAGGCGACCGGCCGGAATGTCGCTCGTCAGCTCCTCGATGCGCTCGCCGGCGAGCTCGCGCACCGTCTCACCGTCGATCGTTCCGGGCGCGACGGCGTTCACCGTCACACCGTGCGGAGCAAGCGCGGCCGCGGCGCGTCTCGTGAGAGCGAGAAGGCCTGCCTTCGACGTCGCGTAGTGGGTTCCCGTGACGCCGCGCCCGCGGAATGCCGAGTCAGAGGCGATGTTGACGATGCGTCCGTCACCACGTTCGCGGAGCAGCGGGCCGACGGAGCGGACGCCGAGGAACGGGCCTCGAAGGTTCGTCGCGAGCACGTCGTCCCACTCCTCCGGGGTGATCTCGAAGAGATCGCGGATATCCGTGCGCGCCGCCGCGTTGACGAGCGCGGCGAGATCGCCCGCCTCCCTGGCAATTCCAACCGCATGATCCCAGGCAGCAGAATCACGAACGTCGAGCACGACAGGCACTGCGTCACGCCCGAGCTCGGCTGCGAGCAGGGTGACAGCGTCGGCATCGATGTCGCCAAGCACGAGCGACCAGCCGTCCGCATAGAGGCGTCGCGCGACGGCCGCCCCGATCCCGCGGCCCGCGCCGGTGACGATCGCCACTCTCATTCCAGGTCTCCTAGCAGGCTCGCGCCGATGGCGCCGCCGAGGTCACCGAGTTGTGCGAGACGGTAGACCGGGTGGTCACGGAAGAACGTGTGGTTGCGCGCTGCGGCCTCGATCCGTGCAAGCCAATCGGGCCCGAGGCGCTCGCCGAGCCCGCCGCCGATGATGACGGCCTCGACGTCGAGTAGCGTCACCGCCGAGCCGATTCCGACGCCGAGGGCCTCGACGGCCCGCAGAATGAGCTCCTCGGCTACGTCGTCGCCAGCCTGGAGGGCACGCAACCAGACGCCGCTCGTAAGTCGATCTCGCCCGCGCTTCTCCATCAGCTCGAAGAGGATGGTGGGACGATCCTTCGCAAGCTCGCGTGCCCGTTCCTCGAGCGCGCCACGGCCCGCGTACGCCTCGACACATCCGTCGAGACCACAATTACACCGGCGCCCCCCGGGCCTGGAACAGACGTGCCCGATCTCGCCGGCAGAGCCGCGCCCGTGGAGCGGTCGACCGTCCATCACGATTCCGCCACCGACGCCGGTACCCCAGAAGACACCGAGGAACGAGTCGAAACCGCGGCCGGCGCCGAACCGGTGCTCGGCTTCGACGGCGACGCTCACGTCGTTGCCGATCGCCACGGGTCGCCCGAGCTCCTGGGCGAGCGCCGGGCCGAGTGGGAAGGGCGCATCCCACCCATCGATGTTCGCAACCTGGATGACGGTGCCGGTCTCGACGTCGATCTCACCGGGCGCGCCGACACCCACGGCAGCAAGACCCATCGGCTCGACGCCGGCGTCGCCGAGGGCCGCGCGAAGCGTCTCCGCGAGCTCGAAGACGACCGCCTCGGGGCCGCCGCGATGTGGCGTCTCGCGCCGCGCCTTTCCGAGGACCTTCGCCTCGCCGTCCGTCACGACAGCCTGGATCTTGGTTCCACCGAGATCGAGGCCGCCCCTCATCTTCGTCACGGCAGCCACCGCACGACCTCGTCGATGGGCTTTCGGTTTGCCCGTTGGCTCCATTCCTCCGCAGTGCGCAGGTTCGGATCACGTGGCTTCGTGGGGTAGCCGAAGGAGAGCACGATCACCGGTGTCTCGTCCTCGGTCGCGTCGAGCGAGCGGCGGGCGAGGTCGATGTCCGAGATCCCGTTCGGGCACGAAGCAACGCCCTCGGCCCAGGCGGCGAGAAGCATGCTCTGCGCGGCGCGACCAGCGTCGAAGAGAACAGGCCCTTTACCGGACACGAGGATCGCGACGACGAGACCTGCGGTCAGCACGTTCTCGGACACAAAGACGGCGCCGGCGAGTTCCTCGATCCGCGGGCGCCCCTCCGGCACGACGAACATCCAGGGCTGCCCGTTCCGCGACGATCCGGAGAGGCGCCCCGCATCGAGCAGCCGGAGCACGAGCTCCGGGGAAAGCGGCTCGGGGAGCGTCCGTCGCTCGTCGCGACGGCTGGCGATCGCGAGCAGCGTGTCCACCGTTTCAGCCTACCGGCTGAAACGGTAGATGCTTTGCCGCCCTGCGCACTTGAACCCGATACGTTCCCGGTGGACGTAAGCTTGGGCGTATGGCGCAACCGGCCGACCAGGAGACCGTCAGCCTGCTGCGCTGGCTTCGCCGGCAGCTGCGTCAGCCGACGCCCGAGCGTGAGCGGCTCGAGGCCGCAGTCGCACACGACGACCCGGCCGAGGCCCGGCGTCTGCTGGAGCGGTATCCGTTCGGTGATGCCCAGCGGCGCCACGTCGAGGGTCTGATCGATCGCTGGGAGCGCTCGCGTGCCACGCGCTGAGAACGAGGCGCTCGTCCGGCGGATCTTCGCCGCTTTCGCCGAGAAGCGCGGATTTGCGCTCCGCGATGCCTTCGCCGACGACGCAACCTGGACCGTGCCGGGCAGCGGCACGATGGCCGGAACGTTCAGTGGGCGCGAGGCGATCTTCGGATTCCTGGGGCGGCTCCCGAAAGAGACGGGCGGGACGTACTCGTCGGCACTGATCGACGTACTGGCTTCTGACGACAGAGCCGCGGCGCTCTACCGGGCAAGCGGTCAGCGAAGAGGACAGCACCTCGAGCTCGATCAGGTGTTGTTGTTCCGGATCGAGGACGGGCTCGTTCGAGAAGTGCTCGCGCTGCCAAGCGACCCGGCGGCATTCGAGGCGTTCTGGGCCTGAGCCTGGATCCATCGTCGTGACCTCCATCGACTTCAGCCGCTTCGACGCGATCACGTTCGATTGCTACGGCACCCTGATCGACTGGGAGCGCGGGATTCTGAATGCGCTCCAGCCGGTGCTTGCGCCCCGCGGGATCGACGTCGCGGAAGACGAGCTGCTCGAGCGCTATGCGCGCCACGAGGCGGCGCTCGAGGCAGGCGACTATCTCCTCTACCGGGAAGTGCTCGCCGCGTCGCTAGGTGGGCTCTGCGAGGAGCTCGGTTTCGCCGCCTCCGACGACGAGTCCCTTACGTTCTCGCAGGCGCTCGGCGACTGGCCGGCGTTCCACGATTCGATGCCCGCACTCCGGCGCCTCCGGGAGCGGTTCAAGCTCGGTGTGATCACGAACTGCGACCGCGATCTGTTCGCACTCTCGAACCGCCGCCTCGGCGTCACGTTCGACTGGGTCGTCACTGCGGAGGACGCGCGCGCCTACAAGCCCAGCCCGGTCCCGTTCGAGCTCGCCTTCGAGACGATCGGCGTGCCGCGCGAGCGCATCCTCCATGCCGCCCAGAGCCTGTTCCACGACCACGTGCCCGGCAAGCAACTCGGGCTGACGACGATCTGGGTCGACCGCCGCCACGACCGGCCCGGGTTCGGAGCAACACCCGTGGCATCGGCAACACCCGATCTGACGGTGCCCGACATGAGGACGCTCGCCGACGTCGCGCTCGCGTAGGACACATCACGGCCGGGCGGGACAACGGCCGGGCGGGACAGGTCCCGCCTCTACGAGCCCCAGCTGGGATCGCGACTCCCGCCGCTCCCAAGGGACTCGATCACAATCTCGATCAGGCGGCCGGAGGAGAGCACGTGCTCGCGCGCCAGGAGCCTCGCGCCCGCAGCGCTCCCGGCGGAGATCGCTTCACGGATGGCCCTGTGCTGGAGGTCGTTCTTCGCGTACAGCTCGTCGAGCTCGGCACGGGCGCTCCAGACGCGGTCGCCGATGAACGTGCGTCGCGCGCTTTTCGCGAGCCGCTCGACGAGCGGCATCGCGGCGGCGGCATAGATCACATCGTGGAAGGCGTAGTTCGCCTGCATCCACTCGACGAAGAGTGACGAGTCCCGTGCCTCACCGCGCCGGGCCTGATCGCGGAGCTCGAGGGTCAACTCCGAGAACCGCTGCTCCGCGGCGTCGAGTGCTGCGAGGTCTGAAGCGGTCATGCGCGGCGTCGCGACCTCGGTCGCGAGCGCCTCGAGCTCGGCGCGCACGAGATGTGCCTCGCGCAACTCCCCCGGGGAGATTGAGCGGACGCGCACCCCGCGATTCGGCTCGAAGGTGACGAGACCGAGAGCCGCCAGACGGCGAAGTGCCTCCCGCACCGGTGTGCGCGACACCTCGAAGCGCTCGGAGAGCTGCTCTTGCCGCATCACCGTGCCGGGTGCAATCGCCCCACCCACGATCTCGTCCTCGAGGACACGGGCGATGTCGTCGGCTTTCGTCGAGAGCGTGGTCATCGCTGTCGCAGTGTACGGAACACGGTTGCGCACAAGAAGTGGATTTGTTTGGGATCCGAAAAGAGTGCTTGTGACACCCTTGTGCGCCATTAGAGCTTCATGTAGGATCCAAGAACACTAATTCTGGATCCCAAAGGAGCACGTATGACCCCGACCGACACGATCGAGCGCCCCTACAGCCAGGCTGACGTCGAGCGCCTCCGTGGCACCGTCACCGTCGAGCACTCACTCGCCCGTCTCGGCGCGGAGCGCCTGCGGAAGCTGCTCGCCGAGGATGAGTGGGTGCCTGCGCTCGGTGCGATGACCGGTGGCCAGGCGGTGCAGATGGTGAAGGCTGGCCTGAAGGCGATCTATCTCTCCGGCTGGCAGGTCGCAGCCGATGCAAACCTCTCCGGAAACACGTACCCCGACCAGAGCCTGTACCCCGCGAACAGCGCGCCGGCGCTCGTGAAGCGGATCAACAGCGCCCTCCTGCGCGCCGACCAGATCTCCCACGCTGAGGGCGACGACTCGACACACTGGCTCGCACCGATCGTCGCCGATGCCGAGGCCGGCTTCGGCGGCCCCCTCAACGCCTACGAGATGATGAAGTCGTTCATCGAGGCCGGGGCAGCCGCTGTTCACTTCGAAGACCAGCTCTCCTCGGAGAAGAAGTGTGGCCACCTTGGCGGCAAGGTGCTCGTGCCGACGGCGCAGCACGTGCGAACGCTGATCTCGGCCCGGCTCGCCGCCGACGTGGCCGACGTGCCGACGCTCGTCGTCGCACGCACCGACGCGCTCTCGGCCTCGCTCCTGACGAGTGATATCGACGAGGTCGACCGCGAGTTCTGCACC
>JANOFZ010000187.1:0-1950 GCA_031413935.1 Thermoleophilia bacterium
GCGCCCGGCAACCCATTCGGCGGCTGCCGCAACATCGCTCTGGTGCGCCGGGTCGGCGCTGACCGAGGGAATCGCGATCAGCTCGGAGAGCTCAGCGATCAACTCCTCGAGGGACGGCATCTCCACGGCGGAGGAAGTCTAGTCAAGCCCGCCTGAGGCGGGCCCTTCATGGTAGGAGCGGCAGGGGTGAGGCTTCAGCCTCACCCACTAGTTAGTACGTGCTGCGACGAGCGACTGCTCTCGTCCGAACCCGCGGGTGAGGCTGAAGCCTCACCCATACGCTTTTCCCTCGCGGATTCGCGCCGCCCTACGCAACATCCCTGACATTGCTCGCCTCGGCGAGTGCGCGAAGCTTCTTCAGGCTCTGATGCTCGATCTGACGGATCCGCTCGCGCGTGACGTTGAAGGCGCGACCGACCTCGTCGAGTGTCTGAGGCTGCTGACCGTTGAGGCCGTACCGGAGCTCGAGGACGGCACGCTCGCGTGGTGAGAGTGATCCGAGAATCGAGCGAAGCGCCTCCCGCCGCAGCGTCACCTCTGCCGCCTCGTCCGGCAGTTGCGCAGTCACGTCGGTGAGGAAGTGACCGAACTCCGATTCGTCGTCGTCGCCGACGGGCTTCTCCAATGAGACCGGCGTCTGCGCCGAGCGCTTGATCTGCTCGACCTCCTCGACCGTGAAGTCGAGGTCGCGCGCGATCTCCGCAACGGTCGGGTCGCGAGCCAGCTCGGAGCGCAGCTTCCGTTCGCTGCGATGGATCTTGTTGAGCTTCTCGACGACGTGCACCGGCATTCGGATCGTCCGCCCCTTGTCGGCGATCGCGCGAGCGACCGCCTGCCGGATCCACCACGTGGCGTAGGTCGAGAACTTGAAACCCTTGCGGTAGTCGAACTTCTCCGCCGCCCGGACGAGCCCGATCGTCCCCTCCTGGATCAGGTCGAGGAAGGGCAGACCCTGGTTGCGGTAGCGCTTTGCGATCGACACGACAAGACGGAGATTTGCCTCGACCATCGCCTGTTTGGCGCTGTGGTCGCCAAGCTCGATGCGCTTCGCAAGCTCGACCTCCTGGGCGGCAGTGAGGAGCGGCACCTTGCCGATGTCCTTGAGAAAAAGCTGCAGCGTGTCGGTCGAGATCTCCGCCTCGGCGGCCCACTCCTTCTCGGCCTCTGCTTCGCTCTGCTCTGCGTCGACGACATCGACCTGAGCCTCTTCGAGGACCGTGTAGAACTCGTCGAGCTGGGCCGTATCGAGGTCGAGCTCGTCGAGCGCAAGGGCGATCTCCTCGGCGTCGAGCTTGCCGGCACTCCTACCGGCCTCGAAGAGCGTACGAACCTCGAGCAGGTCGAGAACGCCCGCGCTGACGACGGTCGGCGCCGTGCTACTCGAATCAGCTGCGCTCAAGAACCGCCCCTTTGTAGATCGAACCGCCCTGACGGTAGCCGTCGAACGTGCCCTGCGTCAAAGATTCTTTCCCGGGAGGATCAGCCCTGGCTGGAGGCTTGATGCGTATTAGGGGTGCGTTTGGGGTGGTTCTGCACCAAGGAGCGGGTTCGACGAGGGCGGCGTCAAGGCTGGTTGCCTTGATGCTGCCCTCGTCGGACGCGATCCGCAGCGTGCAGAGCCGCATCCAGACGTGCTTCTAATACGCATCAAGCCTCTAAATTCCGGCGGCACTCAGCTGGTCGAGGTACTGCCTGGCGATCCCGACCAGCCGTGACTCGGGCTCCGCCTTGCGCACGAGCTCGAGTTGCCGGCGGGCCTCCTTGACCTGCCCCGACCAAAGCAGCATGAGCCCGAGGTGGAAGCGAACCGTTGCTGCCCCGGGAAACGCTCGCGACAACGGCCCGAGCCGGGAGAACGCTTTCACCGGTCGATCCTTGTCGAAAAGGCCTACTGCAGCGGCAACACGAGCCTCGGGGTTCTTCGGCTCGAGTCGCGCCGCCTCGGCAAAG
>JANOFZ010000188.1:0-2095 GCA_031413935.1 Thermoleophilia bacterium
CTTGCGGCTGCGTCGAAGCATGAAGGTCCCGCGGAAGCGGGGCCGGATTCGGAAGCTGCGTCTCCTCGCCGTGCTCACCGTGTTGGTGGTGCTCGCGGGGATGGCGTTCTCATTCGGTCTGGTTCGCGCCGTCGCGAGCGAGATCCCCCTCCTCGACCCCGCAGCGCAGCGCACCGAGGTCGACGGTGTCGTCTACGCCTCCAACGGGGTGTCCGTCCTGACCGTTCTCCGCGGTGACGAGAGCCGTGTGTTGCTGAAGAACATCCGGTTCGTCTCGCCGATCATGCGCCAGGCAATCGTCTCGGTCGAGGACCAACGGTTCTACGAGCACAACGGCGTCGACACTCGTGGCATCGCGCGCGCCCTCTGGCAAGACATCCAGTCTCAGGCAGTCGTCGAGGGCGGGTCGACGATCACGCAGCAGTTCGTAAAGAACGCGTACGTCCGCAACGAGCGAACGCTTGCCCGCAAGGTTCGAGAGGCCGCGCTTTCCTGGCAACTCGAGCAGCGCTGGCCCAAGGATCGGATCCTGCTCGCGTACCTCAACACGATCTACTTCGGCAACGGCGCCTACGGCATCCAGCAAGCAGCACGCACATACTTCGACAAGGGCGCCAGAAAGCTCACGCTGCCCGAATCCGCACTCCTCGCAGGACTGCCGGCTGACCCGTCCCTGTACGACCCCACGCAGCATCCGCGCGCCGCGAAGCAGCGGCGCCATTACGTCCTCCGGACGATGTTCGACCAGGGAAAGATCACCGTACGTCAGTTGCGAACGGCCTCGGACGCCCCGCTTCCGAAGGCCGAAAACGTCAGGCTTCCGGGAACACAGGGACCGGCACAGTACTTCGTGAACTACGTCAAGGATCAGCTGATCGCGAAGTACGGCGCCGGTCGCGTCTTCGGCGGCGGGCTCAAGGTGACCTCCACGATCGACCTCGAGCTTCAGGAAACAGCGCGGAAGGCGATCGACAGCGTCCTCAAGACCCCGGACGGCCCATCGGCCGCTCTGGTCGCAATCGATCCGAGGACGGGCGCGGTCAAGGCGATGGTCGGCGGGTCGAACTTCCGCGAGAGCCAGTTCAATCTTGCCACCCAGGCAGAGCGCCAGCCGGGTTCGTCGTTCAAGCCGATCGTGCTTGCGTCGGCCCTACGGCAGGGGATCTCGCCGGTGACGACGTTCGAGTCAAAGCCCGTCGAGATCGACGCGGGCGATCGGATCTGGCGCGTCACGAACTACGAGGACGAGTACCTCGGCCGCGTCGATCTCGCTCGCGCGATGGTCTCGTCCGACAACTCCGTCTACGCGCAACTCACGAAGCTCGTCGGCCCGAAAGCGATCGTCAAGACCGCACACGACCTCGGCATCCGCAGCGAGCTCGATCCGTACTTCTCGATCGGCCTCGGCGCGGTAGCCGTCAATCCGCTCGACATGACGAGGGCCTACGCGACCTTCGCAAACCGAGGCATTCGCGTCGATGGCTCACTGACGAAGGATCGGCCTCGAGTGATCGAGCGCGTCGAGTTCGCTCGCACCGGCCGCGTCTCCGAGAACCGACCGATCGGAAAGGAGGCGATGACGACCGCGCAGGCGGATCTCCTCACCTCGATTCTTGGTCGCGTCGTCACGTCGGGGACGGGCAAGCGGGCAGCGCTCGTCGGGAGGCCGGCGGCCGGCAAGACGGGCACGACCGACAATTACGGCGACGCATGGTTTGTCGGCTACACGCCACAACTCGCAGTTGCGGTCTGGGTCGGCTATCCCGACAAGCTAAAGCCAATGCTGACGGAGTTCAGCGGCAAGCCCGTCGCGGGCGGAACGCTCCCCGCCCTGATCTGGAAGTCCTTCATGACGCGTGCGAACAAGCAACTCAAGCTGGATCCGGAGCAGTTCCCGGCGACTCCGTACCTCCCCGCGCAGGAGAAGCGAATCGTCTGGCGGAAGGGCTCGTACAAGCTCGACAACGGCTATTGCCCCGGCACACGCGTCGTTGCCTTCCTCGCTGGACGCGGACCTACCGCGCAGGCCGAGTGCTACCCCAACGAGGTCACCGTCCCGTTCGTTGTTGGGAAGACGGTGTCGGCGGCTAGGGAC